>JBBQYR010000013.1:0-50708 GCA_038208565.1 Chthoniobacterales bacterium | reverse complement strand
ATCGATACTGACAACGATGCACTGGCTGCCAAATCGCTCCGCCCCGGCGCTGATGAGTTCCGGCGTAGCGATGGCGCTGGAGTTGATGCTGATTTTATCCGCGCCAGCGTGAAGCAGCGCGTGCATGTCATCGGTCGTGCGGATGCCGCCGCCGACGGTGAGGGGCATGAAGCAGTGGGCGGCGGTGCGCTGGATGACATCGACCATGGTGGAGCGGCCGTGGGCGCTGGCGGTGATGTCGAAGAAGACCATCTCGTCGGCGCCCTGGTCGTTGTAGCGGATGGCGAGTTCGACGGGGTCGCCGACGTTGCGCAGGCCGCCGTCTTCGGCGCGGCCAAACTGGACGCCGCGGGTGACTTTACCGTCGTGAACGTCGAGGCAGGGGATGACGCGTTTTGTCAGCATTGGTGATAATTGTGCAAAAATTTGGCGGTTAAGGCCGTTAAGTAGTCCAAATTATGTATAAACGCCTCAGGATGGGGAATAAATGCGTTGACGGTTTGATTTGGTTTCCTTAAACGAATGCCCGGTTCTGAGGAGTGTCTCTGAAATCGAACCTGCAACTCACTATGCCCGAAAGCAATCCTGATCCATCCACCGCCGCCCTGCCGAAGAAGTCCGGAGCCTTTCAAATCTCGGCGGAGCCCGTGGACGCGCCGGCCGAGGTGATCGAGGCGCACAAGTTTGAGATCGGGTCGACGACGCCCGAGGTGCCGGCAGCGAAGGGTGCGCCGGCTTTTGAAAATCTCGGCGAACTGCCGACGAGTTATTTCCAGGACACGCTGTTCCTCGTGGCGCGCGATCCGCGCTGGCTCTTCAGCTACTGGGATTTCGATTGGGGCAAGTATGCGCCGGGGACGTTCCGCGGCAGCGCGCGGCAATTTTTCCTCAAGATCGTGACGACGGCCGGGGCGGACGTGGGGCTGGTGGAGATCAATCCCGAGGCGCGGAACTGGTATGTGCCGGTGAGCAGCCCGGATACGGCCTACAGCGCGGAGATTGGTTACTTTGATAAGGCGGGGAACTGGCAGCGCATCGTGCAATCGGGCGTGGCGGTGACGCCTGCTGAATCCGTGGCCGCGGAAGCGACGGCGGATTTCGCGACGGTGCCCGCGCATCTCACCTTCGAGCGGCTGCTCGAGCTGGTGAAGGAGAAGATGACGGAAGGCGAAAGCCTGATCGCGGCGCTCTCGCGCATCGCGGGGGAAGGCCGGCTGGAATTCCGCGCGGGCCAGGCGCCGACGTGGAGCGACGAGCAGAAGCGTGTGCTCGCGGCGCTGCTCGGCGACACGCTCATCGAGCGGCTGGGGCTCGGCTCCGAGGAGATCGATCAACTGCTCCGCAAGCAACTCGGCGAGCGGCTGCACAGCGAAAGCGCGAGCGGCCTTTCCGGCCTGCCGCTGGAATCGCTGGCGCCGGGACCGACGAGTCTCTTCAGCGGGATCGGTGCGAGCTGGAGCGCGCAGCCATTCAGCACGAAGCGCGAGCGCGGCTTCTTCATGCACGTAAATGCGGAGATCATTTTCTACGGCGGCACGGACCCGGATGCGACGGTCTGGGTCGATGGCCAGGAGATCAAACTCGCGCCCGACGGCACCTTTCGCTACCACTTCAAACTGCCCGACGGCGATTTCGCGATCCCGATCGTGGCGCGCTCGCCGGACCAGGTGGAGCAGCGCTCGGCGACGCTGAGCTTCGTGCGCGGGACCTCGCGCGTGGGCGAAGTCGGCGCGACGGCGCAGCCCGCGGCGCTCGATCCGCTGATCGGCAAGAAGTAGTCGCACGAGGTGCGGTGGTGCGATAGCTTCGCCCCGCTTTGAAACGCCCCACCCGCGACCGCTTCGCCGACGCCTTCTTCCGCTACCTCGAAGTCGAGCGCAACGCCTCGACGCGGACGCTGCAGATTTACCGGCACTCGTTGGCGGAGTTTCGCAAGACGCCGGATTTGCCGACGTGGAAGGAACTGACGGCTGATCATTTCCGCCGCTATCTCTTCACCTGCGCGAAGGCGGGCATGGCGCGCCCGACGATCCGCCTGCACTTCTCCGCGCTGCGCACGTTCTACAAATTCCTCGCGCAACGCCACGGGCTCACGGACAACCCGCTGAAGGAAGTGCAGCTTCCGAAGCTGGAGAAGAAGCTGCCCTTTGTGCTCACGCCGGCGCAGATCGATGAACTGCTGACCGCGCCGCTGCGCGTGGAGAAGTCGCCGCGCGCACCCGTATGGATGCCAGCGCGCGACGCGGCGATCCTCGAGCTTTTCTACAGCAGCGGGCTGCGTCTGGCGGAACTGGTGTCGCTCGATGTGGCGAGCATCGATGTCTTTTCCGAAAGTGTGCGCGTGCTCGGCAAGGGCCGAAAGGAACGCGTCGTGCCGGTCGGTGCGCCGGCCTTGGAAGCGATCCAAAAATTCCGGCAGCAGGCGAACGTGCATAGCGGCCCGCTCTTCATCAGCAAGGTGCGGCGGCGCATGGCGCCGGTGAATGTCGCGCTCGTGCTCAAGCGCTACCTGCCGCACACGAGCATCCCGCGCAACATGAGCCCGCACAAGCTGCGGCACAGCTTTGCCACGCATCTGCTCGATGCCGGTGCGGACTTGCGCAGCGTGCAGGCGCTGCTCGGTCACGCGAGTCTCTCGACCACGCAGATCTACACGCACGTGACGACGGAGCGCCTCAAGGCGGCGTACGACGAAGCGCATCCGCGCGCTTGAGCGGACGGTCGCGGCGCGGGTGTTTGGCAAATGTGAGAGGCCGGTGAAAGTCAGTATTTTGATCGGGGAATAATACTGACCGTGGATCGTCCTCGATAAGCGCTTGCGGCCAAGCGCTTAGGAAATTTTCCGCGCGTTGGGCGGTGAAGGCGTGGCATCGCGTCTGCATAAGCATTGCTTAATCGAGTGGCGATTCAGGGATGCGCATTGGGCAACGCGCAGAATCGCAGTGTTCGTTCGTGTGCATCCCGAGGGTCGCTTTTTGAACCACATGAACTCACTCGCCATACCCAGCCCGCGCGGATTCGACGGTGTCGTCCAAGGCGTCACGCTGCTCGATCTCATCCAGATGGAATGCCTCGCCATGTCCACCCGCGCGGTGCGCGTGGAGCACAGCGGGCGCTCGGGGCGCATCTTCTTTACCGGCGGTCAGATCGTGCATGCCGAGGTCGATGCGCTGAAAGGCGAGCCCGCACTTTTCGAGCTGCTCCGCTGGTCGGCGGGAAGCTTCATCATCGAGGACGGTCTGCGCCCGCTCGAGGACACCATCGATCGCGACTGGCACACGCTCGTCATGGCCGCCGCGCATGTCTCCGACGAACTCGCCGCCGCGAACGCCGCTTCGCCCTCACCTATGTCTCCCAACCCATCGCCCCAACCCCCCGCCAACGAAGCACTGAGCGACCCCGAGGTGCAGTGCGCTGTGCGCTTCACCGAAGACGGTTCGATGATCGAAGCCGTGGGTGACATTCCCGAAATGCTCGAGGCCAGCTTTGCCTATGTCGTGCAACTCCTGCGGCATATCGGCACCTCGCTCGGCGCGGAAAATCTGTGCGAGATCCACGTGACCGGCGAGCAGAAGAAAGCGCTCTGCGTGCTCGCCGACGGCAAGATCACCGCGGTGGTCGGCTCGCCAAAACTCAACCTCCCGGCGCTCGCCAAGAAACTTTCCTGATCACTATGCAAACCACTCTTGCCTCGCTCAAAGATATTCCCGGCGTCGTCGGAAGTTTCGTGCTCAATCCGCAGGGCGCGCTGGTCGCCAAGGAAATGCCCGCGGTCTATGTGGACGCGATTTTCCCGGAACTGGGACGGCGCCTCGTGAGTGTGGGCGAGGTGCTCGAACAACAGACCACGTCCTTTCAGGAACTGCTGCTCAAGTTCGAAGGATCGTGGCTTTTCGTCCGCCGCACCACGCAGTGCCTGCTCTCGGTGCTGGTCGCCGAGACGGTGAACTATCCTGCGCTGCGCATGGCGACGAACGTGGCGCTCAAGCAACTCTCGGATCAACTCGCGGCCCAGCCAGCGCGGGCTGCCGCCCCGGTTCCCGCCGCTGTCGAAGCGGCTCCTGCGCCCGCTGCTCCCGTCGAGGTAGCGCCGGCCAAACCGCGCCGCATGTGGCGCGGGCAGGTCATCGACTGGTGAATGGTCGCGCCCTTTAGGCGCGTTCCCCCCATTCATTTTCCAAAGATATCCCATGACCAAAACCACCACCCCACGTGTGGTCGCCTGGCTGCGTGCCGGTGCGATCGCCCTCCTCACCGTCATTTGCGAACCCGCGGTTCTGGCTCAGGAAGCCGCGCCTCCGGTCGTCGCGGCGGAGGTCATCGCGGCGCCTGCGGCAGAAGCACCGGCGCCGGAAGCGGACGCGCCTGCAGTGCATCCGAACCAGAAGATCGTGGATAAACTCGGCGTCGCCGCGGCGCCACAGAGCGATCTGCGGGTCGGCGTGGACACGATCTGGGTGCTGGTCACGGCGATGCTCGTCTTTTTCATGAATGCGGGCTTCGCCCTCGTCGAGTCCGGGCTCTGCCAGGCGAAGAACTGCGTGAACATTCTGGCCAAGAACTTCATCGTCTTCGCCTGCTCCACGATTTCGTTCTGGGTCATCGGCTGGGACCTGATGTTTGGCGACGGCAATGAGTGGGTCGGTCGCCTCGGCTGGATGGTCTCCGGGGCGGACAATTCGCCCGCGCTCGGCGTCGCGTATGCCAGCATGAACGCCTTCTCGACCACCGTGTATGAAGGCGTTTATGGCGCCATCAATTGGACGCCCGTTCCGCTGTGGGCCAAATTTTTCTTCCAGCTCGTCTTCGCCGGCACCGCCGCGACGATCGTCTCGGGCGCGGTCGCGGAGCGCATCAAATTCAGCCGCTTCATGATCTTCAGCTTCATCCTCGTGGCGATCATGTATCCGATCACCGGCCACTGGATCTGGGGCGGCGGCTGGCTCTCGGTGGGGAATTTCCGCGACTTCGCCGGCTCGACGGTTGTCCACTCAGTCGGCGGCTGGGCGGCGCTCGCTGGCGTGCTCGTCCTCGGGCCGCGCCGCGGCAAATACCAAAACGGCAAAGTCTATCCGTATCCCGGCCACAACATGACCAGCGCCGCGCTCGGCGTGCTCATCCTCTGGCTCGGTTGGTTCGGCTTCAATCCTGGTTCGACGATGGCCGCGATGAACGGCAGCGCGATTTCCCACGTGCTCGTAAATACCAACTTCGCCGCGGCGACCGGCGCTCTCGGGGCGACGATCACCTCGTGGCTGCTGCTGAAAAAGCCGGACCTTTCCATGGTGCTCAATGGCTGCCTCGCGGGGCTCGTCGCCATCACCGCCCCATGCGCGTTTGTCACTTTCCAGTCAGGCGCCCTCATCGGCCTGGTGGCTGGGATCATCGTGGTGCCGTCGGTCGTTTTCTTCGACAAAGTGAAGATCGATGACCCGGTCGGCGCGCTCAGCGTGCATCTGGTGAATGGCATCTGGGGCACGCTCGCGCTGGGGCTCTTCTACGATGGCTACGCGGGTTACGTCGCGAAGGGCTTGAGCGAGGCGGATGCGAAGGCGCAGGCCATCGCCAGTACCGTGGCAGCGCTCGATACCGGGCTCATACCAACTTCAGGAAACAATCAGACGCTCCCGCAGCCCGGAGGGCTGAAAGGAAATTAGCTCCGGGTGAAACCCGGGGATATCGAGAGAAACCGGAGGCACCCCGGAGGCGGTGCGGGAAGGTGCATGGCTGGCTGCTTCCGGCACACCCTCCGGGGGTGCATCGGATGGTGGTCCGAAACTCCGGGTTTCACCCGGAGCTAATTTCCTTCAGCCCTCCGGGCTGGGCAGGTGTCTGATCATTTCACCAATTTGGTATCACTCCCGGCGCCCAGTTCCTCGTGCAGTTGCAGGGTGTCGCAGCCGTCGGTGCGTTCACGTTCTTCGGCGCACTCGCCGTGTGGTTCATCCTGAAAGTCACCGGAGGTATCCGCGTGAGTTCCGAGGAAGAACTCGAAGGTCTCGACATCGGCGAGCACGGCAACGAAGCCTACCCGGACTTCCAAGGCGCGACGCACCAGTAACCCGCTTCCGCTTACCCCATCGCGGCGAGTCGGCGCTGGAGATTCAGGTGAAAATTGCCGAGCGGGAACTCGTCCTCGTGGACGAGGGCGATCCAGCGTTTCAAGTCCCGTTCGTCGTTGATCACGCGCTCGCCGCTCTTCCACTGCGAGGCCACATTCGGACGGACGTAGCGTGCGATGAGTTCGTGACCTGCGAGCCAGAAGGACAGTTTCGACCAGTCCGCGGCGTGCTTGTAGAGCGAGGTGATTTCTTCGCGCAGTCCGTGGATGCCGTCCGCGAGTTTGTCCCAATGAATCGTCAGCCGATTGTCGCGCCAGACGATGATGTCGTGCTGATGCAGGTAGGCGAAGAGCAGTTGGCCACCGAGCGCGTCGTAGTTGCGCACGCGTGGTCCGGTGATCGGAAAGCGGAACACGCGATCGAGCACGATGGCCCAGGTGACGTAGCGCGCGAAGGGGAAGCCCTCGATTGCGAGGCGCGCCGCTTCCTCAAAACTGCGCAGGTCCACGCGTAACTCCTCGAGCCCGTACATCCAGTACGGCGCGCGTTGCCGGATCATGAAGGGATCGAATGGCAGTTCGCCGACGCTGTGCGAGGCGTCGTGGATCAAGTCCCAGAGCGCCGTGCTGTCTTCCATCAGCGGGAGCGAGTTCAGCCAAAACTCCAGTTTGGGAAAGAGCGCGAGTCGGACGGCGGCAGCGGCGCGCAAGGTTGAGCGTTGCAGCCTTCTCGCTTCGCGGTCGCAGAAGATCGTGGCGAAATGATTCGAGGCGCGTCCGGCGAGTGCGACGGTCTCCGGAAACAGCACCGCACACTCGCTGGCGTAGCCGTCGGTGAAATCGACCAGATGCCCGGGGGCGAACTTGGCGTTGGGATACGCGGTGCGCTCCAACTGAGAGAGCCAGTCCGGCCACGGCGTGCGCATAAGCAGCGCCTCAAAGCGTGTGTCGCTGGAGGCGTTCGGCGTGTAGAGCGGGAAGAGCACGAGATGCTCGCGCTGGTCACGGCGATCCCGCTGTGGCTGGAAGGTGGCGAGAGAGTTTGCGAAATCCGGCCGAGCGAAGCCGCTGCTTTCCCAAGCCGCAAGATCCTGCGGGAGTGCGGCGGAGTATTCGGATTGGTGCGGCAACGCCGGAGCGAATTCACCGAGCGCGGAGACTATCGTTTTGATGAGCGACCGAGCCTGGTCGTGGTGTTCGGTGGGAACGCTGCCGTCGCTCTGCTGAAGTCGCCGCAACTCGTTGATGGTGGTCTTCAAGACACGCCACGCCGGCTGCTGTGCAACGCTACTTTGCACGTCCCCGGGTGCCGGAACTCGCGAGAGTTGCGCTGCGGGAGTGGCGAGCCAGTAGTGCAGATTGAGCCACAGCGGGAGGTGGTCGAATTCGCCGAGGCGTTCGTCGCCGAAAAGCATGGAGTCCGTCACGACCACCACGCGGCCTGCCCCGAACTGTGCCATCGCGACGAGGCCTGCGTTCGGCGGGTTCGCGAGACGGGAGGTTTTCCAGGCGAGAGCGGAGGGATCTGCCGACATACACCAGCCAGCGCGGTAGAAACACGCCTGTCCCACTTGGTGCGCCAAAGGGGAGTCCGCAACGGGTTGGGCGAAGAGCCACTCGGGATTGTCGTGCAGGCAGGCGGAGCGATCGAAAGCCGTGCCGTTCTCGATTTTCAAGCCGGTCGGCGCGAGCAACTCGTTGAGATTGTCGCCGTATTTGGCGTGTTCGTATTCCGTGATGACCAGCAATCCGCCGCCGCTCTGTACGAAGGCCTGCACCGCGGCGATTTCCGCCTCCGTCAGCGCCGGTGAGCCTTGTGCGGTGGTGCGTTCCCAGCGCGGGTCGCAGGGATGCGGCAGGACGAGCACATCGATATCTTCCAAGCGCTCGGCACTCAGTGGCTCGCCGATGTTTCGCGAGACGATGAAATCGCACGCGGCGAGCGCTGCCGCGGCTTGTGCGTAGGAGGAATTGGCCGGGCGCTCGGGCTCCATCTCGCGGGCGCGCGCCGCCGAGATCGACCAACTCTCGCTATGAGATTCGTCGAAAAGGACGCGGACGGGTTTGCGGGGCGAGGGGAGCATGGGAGGGCCTTGGCCATTCTACCCGCTGCCGTTCACTTCGCCAAATCGGCGGCGTCGCGGAGGAAGGCGGCGACGTCTTCCCTAGTCGTGTCCCACGAGCCCATGAGTCGTGCCGCGCCGCCGGGACCGACATCCGTGTAAAACTGCCAGCCGCGGCTGCGAAGACTGCTGACCATAGCTGGAGGCAGGAGCGCGAAGACGGCATTGGCCTGGCGCGGAAAGGCGATGGTGACCTCCGGTAACTCGCGCAGTCCGCGCTCCAATTCAGCGGCCATGGCATTCGCGTGTGCCGCGTGACGCAGCCAGGCGCCATCGCGCAACATCCCGACCCACGGTGCGGAGACGAAGCGCATCTTGGAAGCAAGCTGGCCGCTTTGCTTGCGGCGAAAGGCGAAGTCGCGGGCGAGGTCTTTGTCGAAGAAGACGAGCGCCTCGCCGAAGGCCATGCCGTTCTTCGTTCCACCGAGTGTGAGCACATCGACGCCGGCCTCCCACGTGACCCTGCGAGGCGCGACTCCGAGCGCGGCGAGCGCATTGGCAAAGCGGGCGCCGTCCATGTGCAGGCGCAGACCGAACTCGTCGGCGGTCGTGCCGATGGCTGCGATTTCCTCGGGTGAGTAGACGGTGCCGAGTTCGGTAGATTGCGTGAGGCTGATGAGGCGCGGGCGCGGATGATGAATGTCGGTGCGCCGGGTCGCGGCTGCTTTAATCGCGGAAGCATCCAGTTTGCCGTCGCGTCCCGGCAGCGGAACGAGCGAGGCGCCGCCGGCGAAAAATCCGGGCGCGCTGCATTCGTCGTTGAGCAAGTGCGAGTGTTCGTGGCAGAGCACGCTCTCGTAAGGCAGGCAGGACGTGGCGACGGCGAGGGAATTGGCCGCGGTGCCGTTGAAGACGAACGCGACCTCGCAATCGCATTCGAAGAGGTCGCGGATCAGTTTTGTCGCCTCGGCGGTCCATAGGTCGTTGCCATAGCTGGCAGCGTGATCGCGATTGGCCTCCTCCATCGCCGCCCACGCTTCCGGGCAGATTCCGGCGAAATTATCGCTGGCAAAATGTCGTCGGGGGGGAGGGGAAGCTTGCGCGTTCATTTCCATGGATTTGTGTCGAAAGCCCGGCGTCGAATACTGAATCGATCGCTCCGGGAGGGCGGCCAATCATTTGACAAAGGGCACATCGTGCCAAAGAGTCTGCGCCAATGCGCGGGGACGAACGACCTCTTTTTGAGAGGATTCAACGTAGGGCTGCTAAAATCCGATTCACATTTTTCGTCGTGTCCCGGAGACATTTTCGTCCGCTGGATTTCGATCGTGGTCGATCGAGGATCGACTTTTTTGACACCGCACTGCGCGGCTTCAGTTAACCGAAAACAGGGAAAATCCAGGGCATTATGTTTCGAAAATTTGGAATACTTTTGATCGGGCTCACGTTGGCTTTTGACACAAGTCAGGTGCTGGCCGCGGATTCCGTAGTCTTGAGCCAGGCTCGTCTCGGGAATCTCTTCCTCAGCAATGAGCAGGTTCAAATCCCGGTACAAACCACCGGGGATCAAGTCACGTGGACGGTGAAAGATTATTACGGAGCGACCACCACTGGGGCGGTGGTTTCGGTGCCGGGAAATGGGTCCGTGACGATCACGCCCGGAGCGGGGCGGCTTGGTTTCTTTGAGCTGCGTGTGACGGCTCTGCGGAATGGCAACGCCGTGGCCAGCGCCGATACGACCTTTGCCGTGGTGGCGCCGAGTAACGTGAGCGCGATGCCGGATTCGGCGTTCGGGGTGATGACGCATTTCGCCCAAAGCTGGAACACCGAGATCATGCAGATCCTCGCCCGTGCTGGCGTGGTACATTTTCGCGACGAGCAATACTGGCAAAACGTGGAGCCGACGCGAACGACACCGGCGACCTACACGTTCACGCGGTATGAACCGTATATGGCGTTGGCGGCGAGCCTTGGATTGAAGCCGCACATGGTGCTCGATTTCGCGAACTCGAACTACGACGCCGGTAACAGCCCTTACACCGATGATGGGCGGGCCGGATACGCCAACTATTCGAAGGCGCTGCTCGCGCGATACGGGTCGCAGATTGATTCGGTGGCGATTTGGAATGAGTACAGCGGGAGCTTTTCCAAAGGCCCGGCCACTGCCAATCGTCCGCTCTATTACTACGAGATGCTGAAGACGGCTTACACCGCCATCAAGGCCGCGCGGCCCGATGTGCGCGTGATCGGCGGAGCGTGCGTGCCGATGCCGCTGCCGTGGTTTGAGGACATCTTCGCGCGCGGCGCTCTGGATTACCTCGATGTTCTGGACATCCATCCCTATCGGTCCATTCCCGAGGGGGTGGAGGTGGAAATCGCGGCGCTGCAAAGTCTGGCCGCGTCCTACAATCGATCGAAACCGATCTGGGCCACGGAGTGCGGTGCGCCGGACACGGTGAACCCGGGACGCCAAAATATGTCGGCCTACCTTGTGCGGCTGATGACGCTGATGCGAACCGCCGGAGTGGAGCGGGCCTATTGGTATCTGGCCTACGACTACGACGGCTACAGCACTGGTCTCATGAGATCGCCGAACGATCCACTGGGTCGTTATGCGCCTTCGTCCGCTCTGCCGGCCTATTCGAACCTCATCCAGCAGCTCTACGGTGCGAGCCATGTGCGGCGGGAGAATACGGACGCACGCACGCGCTTCTATCTTTTCCGCCGAGGCAGTGACGATGTGCGCGTGGCGTGGTCGACCGTCGGCACCGCGCAACTCGTGCTGACGACCAATTCTCCGCTCACGCTCATCAACATCATGGGCGAGAGCACGGTGTTGCAGCCGACCGGTGGCGCAATCGCGCTCACCGTGGATTCCACGCCCTCGTTTCTCGTTGGCTCCGTCAGTGCAATCCGGGAGGTCAGTCGCGACGTGATCGTGGCGGATAGCGTGCGGGATTTCTCCGGCACGCCAGGCAGCAGTAACGGCACCTGGTCTTACGCCAATGTCTATATCGATAATGGCGTCTACGTCCCGGTCGATCCCGTCCGGATGACGTCGATGAACTACAACCGCACCTCTTACGGCTACGAGTACAACAGCTATTTCGCCTACGCAAAGCTCGACCTCAATGGCGGGCACCCGAGCGCGAGATTCGGATATCCGGTGGTCTATCCGGTGTGGATGGTGCGGCGCTGGCTTAGCAATTCCGCAGCCAATGCGCGCTTCACCGGCACCTTGATCCGCTCCAACCCGTTCGGCGATGGCACGGGTGCGCGCATTTATGTGAACGGCAATCTCGCCTACTCGACCCTCGTCGGCGGCGCGGGGTTCGGGGCGACGGTGAACTTCGATTTTACCGCGCCGATTCAAGTCGGGTCGAAGGTCGATTTCATCCTCACACCAGGCCCCGGGATCAATATCGACTATGACTACGTCGATTTTCAGGCGCAGATTTCCGTGCCCGCGTCGCCGCCCTCCACTTTTGCCGCCTGGCAGGATCAAAACTTTACAGCGGCTGAAATCATCAATCCCGCCATCAGTGGCGACACCGCTGCGCCGGCCGGCGATGGTGTTCACAATCTTCTCAAGTATTCTGCCAATCTTGGTCCCAAGGCGTTCTCGGCAAGCGCCCTCCCGCTCGTCCGGTTGCAAAGCGTGGCGACCGATACCTATCTCACCTTGAGCTACCGCCGAGCTGGCGCAGCGTCCGACCTCGCTTTCATTCCCGAGCTAAATGCCGGCGACCTATCCGCCAATCCCTGGACTCCCGGCGGTGTCCAGCTTGGCCCGCCGGTGAACAATGGGGATGGAACGCAAACGTTCACGATCCGCGACGTGGTCCCGATCGGTCCTGCGATCAAGAGTCGCTACATGCGGCTGCGCGTGACCCGGCCATAGGGCGCTCCAACTAGGCCCAGAGACTGCGGTCCAGTGTTCGATACTGGATCGCTTCGCCGATGTGCTCTTCGAGGATCGATTCGGACTCCGCGAGATCGGCGATGGTGCGCGCGACTTTCAGGATTCGATCGTAAGCGCGGGCGCTGAAGTTCAGTTCGGTCATCGCCATTTTCATCATGCCTTCGGCGGCGCCGTCCAACTGGCAATGGCGTTTGATCTGTTGCGCGGACATGCGCGAGTTGGTGCGTGTCTTGCCGTGTTTTTCAAAACGTTGGCGCTGCACCGTGCGGGCTTTTTCCACCCGCTCGCGGATCGCGGCGGAAGCTTCGCCCGGTACATTGCTCGACATCTCTCGATACTGCACGGCGGGGACTTCGACATGGATATCGATGCGGTCGAGGAGCGGGCCGGAGATGCGGTCACGGTAGCGCTGGACATCGAGTGGCGAGCAGCGGCATTCGCGTTTGGGGTCGCCGAAGTAGCCGCATTTGCAGGGGTTCATCGCCGCGATGAGCATGAAGTCCGCAGGGAAGGTCATCGAACCGGAGGCGCGGGAAATGGTGACGCGCGCGTCTTCGAGCGGTTGCCGCATGACTTCGAGCGTCTGGCGGCGAAACTCTGGGAGTTCATCGAGGAAAAGCACGCCGTTGTGCGCGACGCTGATCTCACCGGGAGTGGGAGTGGCGCCGCCGCCGAGCAGGCCGACGTCTGAGATCGTGTGATGGGGCGAGCGGAAGGGGCGGGTGGCGACGAAGGAGTGCTCGGGGTCGAGCAGCAGGCCGCAGATGCTGTGGATCTTCGTCGATTCGATCGCTTCCTCCAAAGTCATCGGCGGGATGATGGTGGGAATCCGCTTGGCGATCATCGATTTTCCGGAGCCGGGTGGGCCGATGAAAAGGGCGTTATGATTTCCAGCGACCGCGACCTCGATGGCGCGTTTCACATGGTGCTGGCCACGCACGTCGGAGAAATCGACATCGTAGGCCTGATGGCGGGCGAAGAACTGCGTGATGTCTTCGCGTACCGGGGTGAGCGTTTTTTCTCCGGTGAGAAACTCGAAGGCTTCCCGCAGATTTCGCACTCCATAAACATCGATGCCCTCCACCATCGCGGCCTCACGGGCATTCGCCTCGGGAACGACGACCGCTCTTCGCCCCCGACGCCGCGCTTCGATGGCTACGGGCAGCACTCCTTTGACCGGGCGCACCTGACCCGTCAGGGCGAGTTCGCCGACGAAACAGAACTGCTCCACATTCGGCAACTCCACCTCAGCGCCGACGGCGATCATCCCCAGCGCGATCGGCAGATCGAAACTGGGACCTTCTTTTTTCACATCCGCAGGAGCCAGGTTGATCGTCGTCCGACCCCTCGGCCAGTGGTATCCGCTATTGCCGATCGCCGTGGTGACGCGGTCCTTGCTTTCTTTCACGGCCACGTCTGGCAGACCGACCACCACGATGACGGCGTTCCCAGACGCACCGTTGACTTCGATTTCTACCTCGAAGGCGTCCACGCCGTAGACGGCGGCTGAATATACTTTCGCCAGCACGCCTCCGAAAGTGCCAGAGCGAGAGGCGGAAGTAAAAAGGTTTGAACAAGCCCTCACGATTTTTGTCTTATCTCGTGATACTTAATAGCATTGACTACTGACTCTCTGAGATAAATAATTTCTTGAAAAGCAGTCCGAAAGAAGCCATTGTCAATACATCGAATTTACATCGGCCGCAATTTTTAACACCGACACAACCAAAAGGCATCCGAAAGACGTTCCTCTTCCGCATACGATCTGCTCAATAGAAAACCTGAGGCACCCAAAATGAACTACAAGTCTGGCGAAGATTCCGATTCAGGGATCAAAATTTACCTCCGCGAGATCGGACAAATCCCGCTCCTTACTCCGGAACAGGAGATCGAGCTGGCCGCCAAAATTAAGAAGGGCGACAAAGCCGCGCGTTCACTCATGATCCGCTCCAACCTGCGGCTCGTGGTGAAGATTGCGCACGATTACGCAAATCTCGGTCTACCTCTGCTCGACCTGATTTCCGAAGGCAATATTGGCCTCATGAAGGCTGTGGAGCGCTTCGATCCGGCCAAGGGTGGCAAGCTTTCGACCTACGCCGCGTGGTGGATCAAGCAATCGATCAAGCGTGCCCTCGCCAATCAATCGAAGACCATCCGTCTTCCGGTTCATCTCGTGGACAAAATCTCGAAGATGCGTCGAGTCGCTCTTCAGATGAGCGAGGAATTGGGCCGTGAGCCCACTGACGACGAACTGGCCGAAGAAGTCGGCTTGTCATCCGGCAAGATCTCGCAACTGAAGACCGTATCGATCCGTCCTGCTTCGCTTGACGCGCCGATCAGCGACGACGACTCGACTGAGTTCGGCGAAATCGTCGGTGATCTCGAAGCGCTCACGCCTTTCGAGAACCTGCGCGATAAGAATCTGCGCGATGAAGTCGGCGACCTGCTTGCCGTGCTCGATGAGCGCGAGAAGAAGATCATCTTCTCCCGCTTCGGGCTCGATGGCGGCAAAGCCAAGACGCTCGAGGAAGTCGGCAAGAAGTTCGGGGTGACCCGTGAGCGCATCCGCCAATTGCAGAATATCGCGCTCATGAAACTGCGCCGTGCGCTGCAAAAGAAGGAAAAGCCGATCGATCACCTGCTGCCCTCGCACGCGGGCGACTTCGAAGACTGATTCCCGCTGAAAGAAATGACAGGGCGCGCCTCGCGAGAGGCGCGCCCTTTTTTTGTCACGGCACGACGCGCAACTGGATCGTATCGAAGCGTTCTTCGCCGGCGAGCATGTCGCTGACGATCACCAGATGATCTCCAGATTTGGCCAGTCCACCGGCGACCAGCGCATTGATGGCTGAGCCGATAGTGCGGTTGGGGTTTGCGTCGAAAGCCATCGTGCGTGGGTAGGTGCCCCAGTTGACGGTGAGCTTGCGGCAGACTTCATACGTCGGCGTGAAGGCGTAGATCGGGGCGTTCGGGCGGAGATTGGAAACGTAGTCAGCCATCGTCCCGCGGCGGGTAAAGACGACGAGTTTCGAGTCGGGCAACGAGTTCGAGAGCGACACGGCGGAATGCACGGCCTTTTGCCGGTCGTCTTCGAGCAGCGCCTCTTCCGCGAAACCAGCGCCCCCGCTTCGCTCGATGCGCAGCGCCACTTTGTTCATCACGTCCACGCATTTCACCGGATACTTGCCGACGGTCGTCTCGCCGCTAAGCATGATCGCGTCGGCTTGTTCAAAGACCGCATTCGCGACGTCGGTGATTTCCGCGCGCGTCGGCACCGGGTTGGTGATCATCGACTCGAGCATGTGAGTCGCGACAATCACCGGCACGCCCTTCGCCAGGCAGCGTTTAACGATTTTGCGCTGGATGATCGGCAGTTCTTCCATCGGACACTCGATGCCGAGATCGCCTCGCGCGACCATGATCACGTCGGTCGTTTGGATGATTTCCTTGATGTTCTTCACCGCGAGCTGGTCCTCGATTTTGGCGATGATCCGGGCGGAGCTACCATGCTCGCGCAGCACGTTGCGCAGGGTATCAACGTCGCTCGGTTCACGGCAAAAGCTGAGCGCGACGAAATCAACGTGCATCTCCGCGCCGACCGCGACGTCTGCGAGATCCTTCTCGGTGAGCGGCGGCAGATTCACTTTCACGCCGGGCAGATTGATGTGGCGCCGCGAACCCATGACGCCCGGAGTCAAGACCTCGCAGCGGATGCGGTTGCCGATCTTTGACAGCACCTTCATGTGAATGTTGCCGTTGTCCACGAGCACGGTATCGCCGACGGAAATGTCGTCGATCAGACCGTCGTAGTTCACGTTTACCGAGTGAATTTCCTCGCTGCTCTCGCCGCGCACCGTGAACTCGAAGATGTCCCCCGAATTAAGATCGAGTTTGGTCGGCAGATCGCCCGTGCGGATGGCCGGGCCTTGAGTGTCCATCAGGATCCCGACGATGATGTCGAGTTCCTTGGCGATCGCGCGGATGCGCGGAACGATCATGCGCACCCAGTCATGGGGAGCGTGGCTCATATTCAGCCGGAAGATATTCGCTCCGGCTGCGATCATCGCGTGCAAGACATCCGCCGACTCAGTGGCCGGCCCCAGGGTGCAAATGATTTTGGTTTTTCGCATGCGCGAACGAAGCGGAAAGGCCCCGCGAACGCGAGTCGAAACCCGTTTTTGCAAACCGTATGGCTATCGCGCTGCTGAGCGCGGCGGCGCCTTCAAAGTCCACGACGTCGTGCGCGCATGTTCTTGCGAGCCGGCGGTGAGCTTGAAGACCGAGGTCGAACGCGGGACCAGCTCAATGACATCGCCGGAAGCGTGGGTCGTCGGCGTCGTCAGGAAACCGGCTTCATCGTTCGTGTCGATTACGCGTTCCCAAGACACGAGTTTGCGCCCCGGCAGGATGAATTTCACCGGCTCATGATGCGCGTTGAAGAGCAGCATAAAGGTGTCGTCGTGGATGGGCTTGCCGTAGTAATCGCGGACATCCTCGGCGAAGCCGACCAGCACGAGGCCGATGCAGCGAATGAAGCTGCGATTCCAATGCTCGTCGGTCATCTCCGTGCCGTCGGTGTTAAACCACAGCAGGTCCTTCGCTTCCATGCCGCGGATCTTGCGACCTTGGAAAAACTTCGGACGGCGGAAGATGGGATGTTGATGGCGGAACTGGATGAGCTTCGCCGTGAAATCCTCCTGCTGCTGCTCGATCGGCGTGCGTTCCCAGACGAGCCAACTAATCTCGCTGTCCTGGCAATAGGCGTTGTTGTTGCCGTGCTGCGTGCGCCCGTATTCATCGCCGCCGCAAATCATCGGCACACCCTGCGAGAGCAGGAGCGTCGTCAAAAAATTGCGCTGCTGCCGCCGCCGTACTTGATTGATCGTTTCATCGTCGGTCAGTCCTTCCACGCCGCAGTTCCAGGAGCGCCCGTGATTGTCGCCGTCGCGGTTTTCCTCGAGATTCGCCTCGTTGTGTTTGTCGTTGTAGGCCACGAGATCGTTCAGCGTGAAACCGTCATGCGCCACGATGAAGTTGATGCTCGCGTAAGGCCGGCGACCGTCGCGCTGGTAAAGGTCCGAGCTGCCCGTGAGGCGATACGCAAATTCCGAAACGTGCTCGTCGCCCTTCCAGTAACCCCGCACACAGTCGCGATATTTCCCGTTCCATTCCGCCCAGAGCACCGGAAAATTTCCCACCTGGTATCCGCCCTCGCCGAGGTCCCACGGTTCCGCGATGAGCTTTACCTGCGAGAGCACCGGGTCTTGGTGGATGATGTCGAAGAAACCGCCGAGTTTGTCCACGTCGTGCAGTTCCCGCGCGAGTGTCGAGGCGAGGTCGAAGCGAAAGCCATCGACGTGCATTTCCAGCACCCAGTAGCGCAGCGAATCCATGATGAGCTGCAGCACCCGCGGGTGCATCATGTTCAGCGTGTTGCCGCAGCCGGTGTAGTCCACGTGCAGGCGCTTGTTTTCCGGGGATAGGCGATAGTACGAGGCGTTGTCCACCCCGCGGAAACACAGCGTCGGCCCCATCTGATTTCCCTCCGCCGTGTGATTGTAGACCACATCGAGGATCACCTCGATCCCCGCCGCGTGCAGGTTCTTCACCATCTGCTTGAACTCCGCCACCTGCCCGCCTTCCGAACCGCTCGCGGAGTATGGCCCGTGCGGAGCGAAGTAGCCGATCGAGTTGTAGCCCCAGTAGTTGCGCAGGCCTTTCTTCGCGAGGAAGTCGTCGTTGATGAACTGATGCACGGGCAGCAGTTCCACCGCGGTCACGCCGAGCTTCTGCAAATACGCGATCGCAAACTCCGAACCGAGCGCCGCGTAGCTGCCTCGTATCTTCTCCGGGAGATGCGGGCAGAGCTTCGAGAAGCCCTTTACGTGCAGCTCGTAGATCACCGAGCGGTGCAGCGGCGTGGCGAGCTGCCGATCACCATCCCAGTCGAAACGATTGTCCACCACGACACTTTTCGGAACACCAAAGGCGTTGTCGCGCTGGTCGATCGTCAGGTCGGGGTCCTTCGCCGTGCCGGTCTTGTAGCCAAACATCTCGTCGCCCCATTCGACCTCGCCCGCGATGGCCTTCGCATACGGATCGATGAGCAGCTTCGCAGGATTAAAGCGGTGCCCGTGCTTCGGTTCGTAGGGGCCGTAAACGCGGTAGCCGTAAAGCTGTCCCGCTTTCATCCCCGGCAGGAAGCAGTGCCAGGCTTGATCGGTGTGCTCGACCATCCGGATGCGCACCGTTTCGTGCGGCGCGTCGGCGCGATCGAAGAGACAAAGATCCACGCCCGTCGCGTTTTCGGAGAAGAGCGCGAAGTTCACGCCTTCCGCCATGACCGTGGCGCCAAGTGGATATGGCAGCCCCTGCCAGACTTGTGTGTGTGTCATGAGATTTCCCTAAAAGCCCTGGGCGGCGAACCGCTATTTCAAAATTTTCAGCGCACGCTTGGTGTCGTCCACGCGCATGATCATCAGACCCTTTTTCGTGCCGGGGCTCGTCGCCAGATAGGCGTACTCGATATTGATTTTTGCCTTGGCCAGCTTCGTAGCGATCTTGGCCAGCGAACCGGGTTTGTTGTTGTTCTCAATCGCCAGCACTTTGCTCCCCACGACGAGGACGCCGCGCTCTTCAAAGATCGCGATGGCCCTGGCCGGATCGTTGACGACCAGGCGGACCACGGAATGATCCGCGGTATCGGAGATGGTCAGGGCGAAGATGTTGATGTCGGCCTTGGCGAGTTCGTCGCAAACGTCGGCCAGCGTGCCGGGCTTGTTCGCCAGGAAAACGGAAAGTTGTTTGGTGATTTCCATATTCATAGTGCGGTGATTTCCGCCGGCAGTGTGGGCGTGCCTCTCACGGCTCTCAACACCCAATTTATTTACGGCGCCGTCCGGCGCTCATTTTTCCCGCTGCGGAAAATCAGACCGGTTCGCCGACGAGGTCATAGACCTGCGTGCCGGTGATCTTGACGTCGATGAACTCGCCGACCGGCGCCGGACGCGAGAGCAGGATGCGGCCGTCAATGTCCGGTGCGTCCGCGGCGGCGCGGGCGACGAGCGGCTGATCGGTCAGCGCGCGCACGACCTTGCCGACCTGCGCTTCGCTGATCTCGCGGGCGATGCTCTGCTGGAGCTTCATCGCCTTTTTGTAGCGCGCCGCTTTCACCTTTTGCGAAAGCTGCCCCTCCATCTTCGCGGCGCGCGAACCCTCCTCCTGCGAATACGTGAAGACGCCGAGCCGCTCGAAGCGCGTGCGTTCGATGAAATCGAGCAGGTATGCAAACTCCTCCTCCGTCTCGCCGGGAAAGCCGACGATGAAAGTCGTGCGAATCGCGATGCCGGGAATGCCGGCGCGGATACGGGCGATGAGATTTTCGATGTGTTCGCTGCTCGTCTCGCGGCGCATCAGCTCCAGCATGCGCGGATGGATGTGCTGGAGCGGCATGTCGATGTAGCGCGGCACGTGCTGGCTCGCGGCGATGGCGGCGATCAGTTCGTCGCTCCAGTGCGCCGGATGCGTGTAGAGCAGGCGGATCCAGAACTCGCCTTCGATCTTGTCCAACTCGGCGAGCAGTTTGGTCAGCGTCGGCCCGCGCGAACTATCCACCTGCTGCCGCGGTCCCGCTTTTTCCGTCCACAGATCCATGCCGAAATACGTCGTGTCCTGGCTGATCAGGTTGATCTCCTTCACGCCCTCGGCGACCAGCGCGCGCACTTCGGTGACGACGCTCTCGATGGTGCGCGAGCGATGTTTGCCGCGCATCTGCGGGATCACGCAAAATGAGCACGGGTGATTGCAGCCCTCGGCGATCTTCGTGAACGCGCTGTGCGCCGGCGTGAGTCGGAAGCGCGGAGTGTCGTAGTCCGGGATGTAAACCGGCTTGCGGGTCACGAGATTGAGCGGCTCCCAAGTCGTGTCGGTGAGCGCGGAGTCGGAAGAGACCATTGGCAGGTTGGACTGCCGCGCAAAGACCTGCTCGATGATCTGCGCCGCCTCGGCGACCTGATCGAGACCGATGAACGCATCGACCTCCGGCATTTCGCCCGCGAGATCCTTGGAGAAACGCTGGGCCATGCACCCGCTGACGATCAGCTTCTGCCCCGCGCGCCGCTTCAGCCCCCGCGCCTCATGCGCCTCGAGGATCGCCTCGATCGATTCCTCCTTTGCCGAATCGATGAAGGCGCAGGTATTCACGATCAGCACATCGGCCTCGTCCGCGTTGCTCGTGATCTCCATCCCTTGCCCGAGCACCCCGCCGAGCATGATCTCGGCATCCACGAGATTCTTCGCGCAGCCGAGGCTGATCATGCCGACTTTCTTCGGCTGGATGGTGATGGTGGACATGGCGGGCGGGTTAAGTCGGCGAACTTGCCGGGGCCGTCAACAGCAGCGTCAGTGAGCTTATTGCACCGGGACGGCGGCCGATTGATAGGCGACCGGTAACCCGTTCTTGGTGATCTGCACGGAAGTCGGGTCCTTCGCTTCGATGAAGAAGCGCGCGCCCTTGAGCTTCAGCGGGTTGGCGTTGGGGTAGACGTAGTCCTCGAAAATCGGCGGCGCTTTGGGGTCGTCCTTGCGCACGGTGACCCAGGTTTTTTTGACCGCGGCGACCAGGACTTCATTGACCCCGCTGGGCAGTGCCGGGCGGGTGGATGGATCGCTCGTGGCGACCGGTGCGGGCTGGACGAAATCGCGATCACCGGCTGCGAGCGGAGGAGTCGGTGGGGCATTCAATGGCGCTGGCGTGATGGGCTGCGGGGTGGCTGAAACCACCCGTCCCGCCGGAGCCGGAGCCGTCGGAAACGGCGTGGACATCATCGGCGTGGACATCGCGGGACGCGGCGTGATGGCCTTGGGCGGCGGCGCTTCGTTCACGAAAGCCGCGTCGGGATTGGAAGCCGGCGTGGCGATCTGGCTGGCGGCGGCTGTGGCGAGGCGAGCCTCTTCCTCGCTTTTGATCCGCTTGTAAGTCGTCCAGACCCAGGAGCCGCCGAGGCCGAGCGCGACGAGCAGGATGAAACCGAAGAGCGGGGCGAATGACGGCGCGCGGCGTTCGTCGCTGCTCCGGCGGATATTGGAATTGTCCTGCCGAGGAGCGGGTGCGTTGCTCAGGTATTGGTAATCGCTGATGCTGATCGGGTTCGCATTATCGAGCGTCCGCGCGAACTCGGAGACGTCGACATTCAGAAAGCGGGCGTAGATCTGGAGGAATCCCTTGGCGTAGATGTTGTTGGCGAAGAGCGAGAAATCGTCGTTTTCCAACGCGACGATCTTGTCCGGGCGCAGCTTGGTCGCATGCGCCGCCTCATCGAGTGTGAGGCCGCGCTTGAGACGGGCTTGGTTGAGTTTTTTACCTACGGATTCGACCATTTCGTGCGGAAAGCTAGTTCACCGCGGGGGCACCGATAGCACGGAAGTGCCCGCGGCGCAGGCATGCATTTGCCCGCGGTCGCGAATACTCGCGCCCGGGGCCGACTGGCTGAAACTGAGAGTCCTGAAGTCCATGGCAAATGACGTTCCGGGGAGGAAAGCGCGAGCGCGGATGATCCGCTCGCAAGATTCAGGCCATCGCATCGAGATCGACGAGGATATCGCGCGGCTTGGCGCCTTCGCCGGGGCCGACGTAGCCGCGGGCCTCGAGGATGTCAAGAATGCGGGCCGCCCGGGTGTAGCCGAGGCGCAGGCGCCGCTGGAAGAGCGAGGTCGAAGCCTTCTTCTCCTGGCGCATTACTTCGATGCACTTCTCGACCAGCTCCTCGTCCTCGTCGCTGACCTCTTCCTCCTCGTCCTCGCCGCCGCCCTGCAGGCGCTCGTGGATGGAGTTCTCGAAAGCCGGCTCGCTCTGCGCGGAAGCGTGCTCGACGACCTTGCGAATCTCCTCGTCGGTCACGAGGACACCCTGCGCGCGGATCATGCGCGAGGTGCCGGGCGGGCGATACATCATGTCGCCCTGGCCGAGCAGGCGTTCGGCGCCGTTTTCATCGAGGATGACGCGCGAATCGAGTGCGCTGGCCACCTGGAAGGCGACGCGGCACGGGACGTTCGCCTTGATCACGCCGGTGATGACGTCGGCCCGCGGCGTCTGCGTGGCGATGATCATGTGGATGCCGGCGGCGCGCGCTTTCTGCGTGATGCGGGCGATGGCGCTTTCCACATCGGCGGGCGCGGTCTGCATGAGGTCGGCGAGTTCGTCCACGATGATCACGATGTAGGGCATCCGATCCGGGATGATGAGGTCGTCTTCGCGCGTGTTGCGCGGCGTGGTCATGCGCGTGATCCGCTCCTCGGAGGTCAGGCCTTCTGGACCCGGCTTCGGCTTCGGCACGGCGAAAATCTCGTCGTCGGTCATCGCGTCGAAGTCGATGGTCTGCTCGGTCGCGGGATCGACGATCGTCTCGGGCTCGGCCTCCGCGGCGGCTGCAGCGGCGACCGCGGCGTTCTTGAAAAGGTCCTCCTCGGCCTGCGCGGCATCGAGTTCCTTTTGGGTCTTGGCCTTGGGCCGCTCGTTGAAGGAGCCGATGTTGCGCACGCCGGTTTTGGCGAAAATGGCATAGCGCTTTTCCATCTCATCGATCGCCCAGCGCAGCGCGAGCAGCACCTTCTTCGGATCAGTCACGACCGGCACCACGAGATGCGGGAGCGTGTTGTAGATCTGCATTTCGACGACCTTCGGGTCGATCATGATGAAGCGCAGATCCTCGGGCGTGAACCGATACAGGATCGAGGCGATGATCGAGTTGATGCACACGCTTTTGCCCGAGCCGGTGGTGCCGGCGACGAGACCGTGCGGCATCGCGGCGAGGTCGGCGATGATCGTCTTGCCATACACGTCCTTGCCGAGCGCGATCGGGATTTTCGCTTTGGCGTTTTGGAAATCCTCGGACTCGAGCAGCTCGCGGAGCGTGACCTTCTGCTTCTTGGAATTCGCGATCTCGATGCCCACGGTGTCCTTGCCTGGGATCGGCGCGAGGATGTTGATCCGCTCGGCGCGAGTGGCGCGGGCGATGTCGCGCTCGAGGCTCACGATCTTGTCCACGCGCACGCCTTTTGCCGGATACACCTCGTAGCGCGTGATCGTCGGGCCGCGGGTGATGTCGCCGCGCGAAACGCTGATGCCGAACTGCGCGAGCGTCTCGATAACCGTCTCCTGGATACCGAGCAGCTCCGCGGGATCGGCGGCCTGCTGGCCTTCGGTATCGATCGGGTCGAGCAGGTCGAGGGAAGGCAGATCGTAGTCTTCGCACGAGACCGAGGTGAGCGGCGCAAACTTGTCCCGCTTCTCCTTTTTCTTCGGCGGAGGCGGCAGCATGCTGTCGATGATCTGCGGCGCGGGCCGGGCGGGTTCAGGCTCGGGAAGGTCCAGCGCAGGCTGCTCGGCGCGTTGGCTGGCGGGCTCGGGCGCAGGGGCCACGCCTTTTTTCGTGAGCGTTTTCTCCAGCTTGCGGCGCTCGCGGTCGAGGCGCGCGGCTTCGAGCGCGAGCTTTTCCTGCTCGTTGGCGTCCGCCATTTTCTTCGCGCGATACTTTTCCATCCACAGCCCAGGCCAGCTCGCGATCTGCCGCGCGGCGGAGATGGGATGCAGGCCGGTGAGCAGGATGAGGCTCGAGAGGTAGAGGAGAATGAGGACGATCAGCGAGCCGACGGAGCCGAGGAGATTCTTGAAGAGCAGGCCGCCGATCCATTTGCCCACCCAGCCGCCGGGGCCGGCGATGTTCAGACGCTCCATGTCGAGCAGCGACCACGGGAGCAGATGCGCGAGGCACGCGCCGCTGGCGACAAACGCCACCGCCCACCACGCGCGCGCATTCAGCCGCACGTCGGGATTGAGCAGCTTCGCGCCGCCGTAGCCGAGGAATATCGCGGCGACCAGATACGACGCCGCGCCGAGAAAGGCGTAGCTGCTGCAGGCCACGATGGCGCCGGTGCGCCCGATGAAATTCAGCACCGGGCCGCGCGGCGAGGCCACGCTGCTCAGCGGGAACCAGCTCGGCACATCCGCCGGGGTGTAGGAAATGAGCGCGAGAAACAGCAGCGTGCCGAGCCCGAGGAGCACGAGGCTGAGGACTTCGTGCAGGGAATGGGTATTGGATTGGGTTGCCTGGGCGCGGGCCATTTGGGGGTGGATAGTAACTGCATCGGCGGCGCTTTCAATACGCGATGAGGGGCGCGTCGCGGGCGCCTTTTTGCTCGCGTGCATCGTCCGCCGGGCGTTGAATTTCCTCACTACCCATGGACCAGCCACTCGTTTTCGAACCGCTCTTCATGGAACGCGTCTGGGGCGGTCGCCGCCTCGAGACGCTCCTCGGCAAGAAGCTCCCGTCCAGCGTGCGCATCGGCGAATCGTGGGAGCTCGTCGATCGCGAGGAAGCGCAGAGCGTCGTCCACGAGGGCGCGTTTCGCGGCTGGACGCTGCACGAGCTGTGGAAAGAGCGCCGCGCGCAGGTCTTCGGTCCCGGTCTTGCCGATACCCCGCGCTTTCCGCTGCTCTGCAAGATCCTCGATGCGCAGGAGCGGCTTTCCGTGCAGGTGCATCCGCCCGCGAGCATCGCCCCGCGCCTCGGCGGCGAGCCGAAGACCGAGATGTGGCACATCCTCGATGCCCTACTGGAGAGCGACCTCTACGCCGGGCTGAAGCGCGGGACCACGCGCGCCGGTTTTGAGAAGGCGCTGCATGAAGGCCGCGTCGCCGAGCAGCTCCACAGCCTGCCGATCAAGTCGGGCGACACCATGTTCATCCCGAGCGGGCGCGTCCACGCCATCGGCGCGGGCAATCTCCTCGTGGAAGTGCAGCAAAACAGCGACACCACCTATCGCGTCTTCGATTGGAACCGCCTCGGCCTCGACGGCAAACCGCGCGCCCTGCACATCGCGGAATCGCTCATGTCCATCGACTTCGAAGACATCGAGCCCACCGTGGAGACGCCGCGCGGCGAGGCCCTCGTGGAGTGCCCGCTGTTCCAGGTGGAGAAGTGGCACCTCGACGCCCCGCGCGAGCACCCCGGCGCGGGCTTCGCCATCTTCACCGTGACGGAGGGACGCGTGGCCTGCGGGGCGCGCGAGTTTGGCCGCGGGTCGTTCTTCCTGCTTCCCGCCGGGTCCTCCGCCCGCCAGCTAGTCCCGCTCACGCCCGGCGCGAGCGTGCTGCGGACGACGATCCCGGGGCAGGGGTGAAGGTAGATCCGAAAAGCCCAAGTCCTTGTCATCCTGAGCGCAGCCGAAGGACCTCCAGCATCAGCCTTTCCTCACCCGCTTGCTCAAAATGACACGTCGCCTTCACCAGCGCCGGAGCAGAGGAAGAAGGATATTGGAGGTCCTTCGACGGCGCTCCGCCCACCTTGCCACCTCCGCTTCGCTCAGGATGACACCCGCTTTTGGAAATAGCGCGCGTCCCTTTAGCTACGCCCGCGTCCCGCCGAGGCGCCGGTTCGAGGGCCAGCGCTTCAGCACCTGCGCGCGGTCGATCTTCCACTCGTGCTCCTCGCGGATCAGATTGTAGATGCACGGGATCACGTCCCCCTCGGGCAGGATGAAATACGCCGGGATATACGCGTGCCGTCCCTCGAACCGCACCGCGCCGAACTCCACCCGCGCCGCCCGCACCAGCCCCGGATACTCCGTGCGCGCCAGGTCGATGAAGGCCTCCACATTCACCTTCTCCTGAAAGCTCATCGACACCTGCTGATAGGCGCCCACGTAGTCGTCCGAACGCATCGCCGCGAGCTGCTTCCACACCACCGCGTAGAGCTCACTGGGCGGCGTCGCGTGCCAGCGGCGTTCCGAGGCCCGATGGAACAGCGCCGCCACCGCGCAGAGCGCAAAGAGCGCGGCGAGCAGGGGGACTTTGGCCGTCCGGTTCATTGCGGCTGGGCGGCCTCGCTGGCCAGTCGGCGCAGATAGGGGAAAGAGTAGAGGCCGGTCCCGTGGCCATCCGCCCAGGCGGGCTGCACCGCATACCCGCCGACCACGGCAAACCCGCGCAGCTCGAAGCTCGCCGGCGTGTAACTCACCGCTGGCCGGATCACGTGCCCCAACACATCCGGCTCCCCGCCGCAGGCCGCGCAAGGGCAGGCCCGGCGCAACGCCTCCAGCGGCAGGTAGGATTCCACGCCATCGCTCCACGCGATCGCGAGTTCGGCGCCGATCGGCTGGATATTGGTGGGCGTCAGGCGGTCGGACATAGGGTCAGTAGTGGGAAGGTGGCGTACGTCCGGTCACATTCCAAGCGCCGTCGCACTCGCTGGGAGACTGGTCGCTGGAGCGCGTAGGCGACGGTTGATTGGATGTCATCGTGTGATGCTTAGTTCTGGTGGGCGAGCGATGTCGTGGCCACTGACGACGGAGGCTACAAGCTCGCACCACTCGTGCGCGGGTGACGAGTCCTCGCAGGTGGGATCGATCATGCCGCGAGTCCGAAACCAACGGAATGCGTTTTGGGAGAAGCGGCGAAACTCTTCGCGGTTCGGGTCGTTGAGTGCCTGCGGTGCCGTCTGCAAGGTATGGTGCGGGACGGCTCTAGGCATGGTGCGGGACGGTTCGAGGCTCGGTTTGACCCGGGAGACAGACGGACGGCCCCCTTTTCAGTCGTCGAACCCGCCCGCCGCCTCGGGCTTCCACGCCTTGCCGGTGCGGGTGCCGAAGATGGCGGTGCCTACGCGGACCAGCGTGGCGCCTTCCTCGATGGCGATGGGGTAGTCGCCGCTCATGCACATGGAGAGCTGCGGGAGCGGCACGCGGAAGTCCGTTTGCAGCGTGTCGCGGAGCTGGCGGAGCTGGGCAAAGTAGGGGCGCGCGGCTGCGGCGGTCGGGGTGAGGGGGGCGATGGTCATGAGCCCCTCGATCTGCAGGCGGTCGAGGCTCAGCAGCTCCTCCATCTGCTCGCGCAGTTTGGCCGGGGAGAAGCCGAACTTGCTGGATTCGCCCGCGACATTGACCTCGAGCAAGAGCTTGGGAAAGGCGCCGATTTCTCCGGCGATGCGGTCCAGTTCGCGGGCGAGATCGAGCGAATCGATGCCGTGGAGCAGCTCGAAACCGAGGGCGAGGGCGTGCCGGAGTTTGTTGCGCTGGAGGTGGCCGATGAAGTGCCAGCGGGCGCGTCCGGGGAGCAGGGGAATCTTCGCCCTGGCCTCTTGCACGCGGCTTTCGCCGAAGATGAGCTGCCCGGCATCGAGCGCCTCGGCGATGCTCTCGGGCGGATGGGTCTTGGAGACGGCGACGAGGGTGATGTCGGCGACCGGGCGGCGGGCGCGGGCGGCGGCGTCGGCGATGAGGCCGCGGACGGTCTCCAGGCGGTCGGCGACGGTGTCATTACGGGCGGGCGAGGGTGTTGACATGCGAATTAGGGACTCTTATTTCTGTGGGCCGAGCCCTATGTATATCGATGTATTCCAAGTCTTTTGCGATCTCGCGGAGACCGGCAGCTTTTCCAAGGCCGCCGTGCTCAACTCCATCACGCAGAGCGCGGTGAGCCAGCAGATTCGTTCCCTTGAAACGAAGTTTCAAGTGACGCTCGTCGAGCGCGGGAAACGGAACTTCGCGCTGACCGCGGAGGGCACCGCCTTTCTGGAAGCGGCCCGGGAGATTCTGGAAGTCTACAACAACCTCGACCGCCGGCTGCACGAGTTGCGCGATGTGGTGGCGGGCGAGTTGAAGATCGCGGCGATCTACAGCATCGGCCTGCACGAGCTGCCGCCGACGCTGAAGGCCTTTCGCGAGAAGTATCCGGACGTGGAATTGCACGTGCAGTATCGCCGCTCGGCGCAGGTCTATGCGCAGGTGCTGGCGGGCGATGTGGACTTCGGCCTCGTGGCTTACCCGGTGAAGCGCAATGGGCTGAACGTCGACATTTTCAGCGAAGACCGGCTGGTGCTGATCTGCCACCCGAACCACCCGCTGGCCGCGCGCAAGCGGATCAAGGTGGAGGAGTTGAGCGGGGAGAAGTTCATCGCCTTCGAGCCCGACCTGCCGACGCGCAAGGTGATCGACAAACACCTGCGCGAGCATGGGGTGGAGATGGATCACGTGATGGAGTTCGACAATATCGAGACGGTGAAACGCGCGGTGGAGATCGAGAGCGGCGTATCGATCGTGCCGGCGAATACGGTGCGCGCGGAGGTGGAGACGGGTCAACTCGTGGCGCTGGATGTGGAGGGGCCGAAGATGTCGCGCCCGCTCGGGGTGATCACGAAACGCAACCGGGCGCGCTCGCCCGCGCAGAAGGAGTTTCTGAGCTTGCTGCGCAGCGATTTGGTGACGGGGTAGCGGGCGGCGGCGGAACAAAACACTCCCTGTCATCCTGAGCGCAGCGGAGGTGGTAAGGCGGGCGTAGCGGAGTCGAAGGACCTCCAATATCCGCCTTTCCTCACCAGCGCGGCGGTGACAGCAGGACGGCTCGCGGATACTACATGGCAGAGGAAGAAGGATATTGGAGGTCGTTGCGCCGCCCACCTTCGCCCCGGCGCTGTCTCGCCACGCTCGGCTCGGCTTCGCTCAGGATGACAGGCGGTTGGGTTTCCCCCACCGCCGCTTTCCCATTTCCAAACTCTCCCGCCGCCGCTTATCTCTCGCGCCATGACAGCACCAGCGATCGGCATCATCGGCGGCAGCGGCCTTTACCACATGGACGGGCTCACCGACCTCACGGAGCACGCCATCGAGACGCCGTTCGGCGCGCCTTCGGATGTGATCCATGGTGGCAAGCTCGCGGGACGGCAGGTCTATTTCCTCCCGCGGCATGGGCGCGGGCACCGCATCCAGCCGCATGAGTTGAATCACCGCGCGAACATCTGGGCGCTGCGTTCGCTCGGCGTGCGCTGGCTGCTTTGCGTGACGGCCGTGGGCTCGCTGCAGGAGCAGTACGAGCCGCGCCACATCGTGCTGCCGTCGCAGTTCTTCGACCGCACCAGCCAGGGCTCGGCCCACACCTTTTTCGGCGGAGGAATCGTGGCGCATGTGAGCTTCGCCGAGCCGACCTGTTCGCCGCTCCGCCAGCTCCTGGCCAATGCCGCGCGCGATCTCGGGCTGCCCATCCACAATGGCGGCACCTACGTGAACATGGACGGCCCCGCTTTCTCCACGCGCGCCGAATCGGAGACGCATCGCAAGCTCGGCTTCGACGTGATCGGCATGACCAATCTCGGCGAAGTGCGGCTCGCTCGTGAAGCGGAGATCGCCGTCGCGACGCTGGCGATGATCACGGATTACGACTGCTGGAAAGTGGAGGAGGAGCCCGTGACCGCCGATGCGGTGATCGCGCATCTGCACGCCAATGCCGCCGCCGCGAAGAGCATCCTCGCGCGGGTCATCCCGCAGATTCCCGCCGAGCCGACTTACCCCGAGCACCGCGCGCTCGATGCCGCGCTGGTCACTGCCCGCTCGATCTGGCCGGCGGAGACGGTGAAAAAACTCGGCGTGATTCTGGAGCGGTTTGTGGAAATGTAAGCGCGCCTCATCCGCACCCATTCGAGAAACATCCTTCCGCCCACGCCGATTCCTCACTAAGTAAATCGCCCCATGTATCGCCTTCCGTTCGCCGTTTTCGCCAGCCTGACCGTCGCCGCCAGCGCCGCGCCCTTGCCTTCCGCGGCCACTCCCGCGCCCGCCCCCGCCTCCGCCTATACGGTGCCTGCCGATGCCGCCGCGCCCGCGCCGAGCGGCGCGCCGAAGATCACCTACTCGCAGTGCCACGTGGATGGACCGTATATCGCGATGACTTTCGACGACGGCCCGCACGGCACGCAGACGCCGCGCCTGCTCGACATGCTCAAGCAGCGCAAGCTGAAGGCGACCTTCTTCGTGTGCGGCCAGTGCGTCGCCGAATATCCCGACATCGCCAAGCGGATCGTCGAGGAAGGCCACGAGATCGCCAGTCATTCGTGGAGCCACCCGAACCTCATCCCGATGAGCGAATCCGGCGTGCGGGATCAACTGGAGCGCACCCATGCGGTCGTGAAGCAGTCCACGGGCGTCGATATGAAGACCTTCCGCCCGCCTTACGGCAACTTCACGGCGCGCCAGCGCGCGTGGGCGCATGCGACCTACGGCTACAAGACGATCCTCTGGGACGTGGACACGCTCGACTGGCAGCATCGCAATCCGGCGAAGACCGAAGCCATCGCCCTCGCGCAGACGCGCCCCGGCTCGATCGTGCTCCAGCACGACATTCACAAGACCACGGTCGATGCCATGCCGGCGACGCTCGATGGCCTAGTGGCCAAGGGCTTCAAGTTCGTCACCGTCTCGGAACTCATCGCCATGGATCGCCCGCTCCCGCCGAAGCCCAAGGCCACTCCTTCCGCCAAACCAGCGACGGCGGACAGTGCGAAGACTCCCGTGACCGCACCCACCGGGAAGGCTGCTCCAGCCACGCCCGCGCCTGCGCCCAAACCCTAAGCGCCCAGCCGCGCCGAGGTCTCCCCGGCGCCCCTGCCCGCAGGAATCGTCGGCAGCCTTGCCATCGGTCCAAGCCCTGCTGATTCTCGCCGCCCAAATCCAATGACCGACAAGAGTCTCGTCTTTCTCCGCCGGTTCGGTTCGACGCTCGTGCTTTGGACGGTGGCTCTGTGGATCATTCTCTCGGGTTACGAGCTGGGCTTCTTCGCGCTGATCACCACGCTCGCGATGGTCGGGCTGTGGGAGTACTACACGATGCTCGATCACAAGAAGCTGCCGAACTTCAAGATGATCGGCATGTTCTGCGGCGTCCTCTTTGCCTGCGGGAGCTTCTATTGGTTCCGGCGCGTCGGCCCGGCGCAGTCCTATGATTTCGAAGTCGCGACGCTGCTCTTCTTCCTGCTCATCGTTTTTGCGCGGCAGATGTTTCAGAAGACGCGGGACGTTTCGCCGTTGGAGACGATGGCCTACACGCTCTTCGGCCTGCTCTATGTGCCGTGGCTGTTCGGCTTCGTGACGAAGATCGTCTATGTCATCCCGCACGAGCCGGGGCACGTGAAGGGGCACCTGTATGTGCTCTTCCTGATCCTCGTGACGAAGTTCAGCGACATGGGCGCGTATGTCACCGGCTCGATCATCGGCAAACACCCGCTCGTCCCGCACATCTCGCCGAAGAAAACGTGGGAAGGATTCTTCGGCGCGCTGGCGTTTTCGGTCGGTGGCGCGTGCGGTCTGGTGGCGCTGATCCCGCAGCATCTCGCGTATCTCACGCAACTGGACGCTGTCGTGCTCGGGCTGGTGCTGGGCTTTGCCGCGATCATCGGCGACCTCGCGGAATCGATCATCAAACGCAGTTGCGACGTGAAGGACTCGGGCCGCTTCCTCCCGGGCATCGGCGGAGCGCTCGACCTGATCGACTCGATCCTCTTCACCGCACCGCTGCTTTTCTTCTACCTCCGTTTCGTCGTGGGCCTATGACGAGCTTTTTGAACCGCAGAGACGCAGAGGCGCAGAGATACCGGATTCTCGCGTCATACTCTCCGCGTCTCCGCGCCTCCGCGGTTTATCTTTTCCCATGAGAAAACGTCGCGTCGTCATTCTCGGAGCCACGGGCTCGATCGGGGAAAGCGCCCGTAAAGTCGCGCGCGACATCCCGGAGCGGATGGAGATCGTCGGCATGTCGGCGCATTCCAACCAGACCAAGCTCGAGGAGGCGGCGCTGGAATTTCCGCAGGCCAAACTCGCCATCTCCAGCGGCCCCGAAGGCGTCGATCGGTTGGTCGAATTGGCCACGTTGCCCGAGGCCGATCTCGTGCTCATCGCCATCGTCGGCACGGGGGGCTTGAAACCCGCGCTCGCCGCGATCGAGGCGGGCAAGGACATTGCGGTGGCCTCAAAGGAAATCCTCGTCATGGCGGGCGAAGCGGTGATGGCCGCGGCGCGGCGCAAGGGCGTGAAAGTCCTGCCCGTGGACAGCGAGCACAACGCCATCTTCCAGTGCCTCGAAGGCCGCGATCCGAAAGAAGTGCGCCGGCTCATCCTCACCGCGAGCGGCGGACCTTTCCGCAAATGGCCCGCGCCCAGCCTCGCGGGCGTGACACCCGAGGAGGCGCTGAAGCACCCGACCTGGAACATGGGCGCGAAGATCACCGTGGATTCCGCGACGCTCTTCAACAAAGGCCTCGAAATGATCGAAGCGCGCTGGCTCTTCGACGTGGAGATGGCGCGGGTCGAGGTGATCGTCCACCCGCAGTCGATCATCCACTCGATGGTCGAGTTCATCGACAGCTCGGTGCTCGCGCAGCTCTCGGTCACGGACATGTGTTTCCCGATCCAGTACGCGGTCACGTGGCCCGAGCGCGTGCCGAACACTCTCGCCCCGCTCGACTTCGCCAAGCTGGCCAAGCTCGAATTCGAGCAGCCGCGCCTCATCGATTTCCCCGCGATCAACCTCGCCCGCGCCGCTGGCGAGACCGGCGGCACGCTCCCCGCCGTGCTCAACGCCGCCAATGAAGTAGCCGTGGCCGCCTTCCTCCGGAAACACTGCGCCTTCCCCACGATCTGGAAGACGGTCGAGCAAGTCATGCGCGAACACCGCTCCATTGCGGGCGCGGGGCTCGATGCTATCTTGGCCGCCGATGCTTGGGCGCGCACCCGCGCGGCTGAGCTGCTGTAAATCAATGACCAATGGATAATGACCACGGACCAATGAGGCGCTCGCCGACCTTGGTCATTCCTCATTGGTCATTGATCATTTCTCCCTCTCTATGCTCCTCAATATCCTGAAGCCCGTCCTCATCATCCTCGAGGTCATCGTTGTTTTTAACCTGATGATCATCGTGCACGAACTCGGGCACTTCCTCGCCGCGCGCTGGCGCGGGCTGGTCATCGAAAAGTTCGGCATCTGGTTCGGTAAACCCATTTGGAAAAAGACGATCAACGGCGTGGAGTACAGCCTCGGCTCGATCCCGGCGGGCGGCTTCGTGGCGCTGCCGCAGCTCGCGCCCATGGAAGTGATGGAGGGCAAGGTCGAGACGCCGCGCGAGCAGCTCCCGCCGATCTCCGCTCTCGACAAGATCATCGTCGCCTTCGCGGGCCCGCTCTTCAGCTTCGGGCTTGCGGTCATTTTCGCGCTCATCGTCTGGCAGGTCGGCCGTCCGCTCAGCGAGGCCGAGAGCACCACAGTCGTCGGCTTCGTCGCGGAAAAATCACCTGCGGCGGAGGCCGGGCTGCAACGCGGCGACAAGATCCTCAGCATCGATGGCCACCAGGTCACCCGCTACGGCGGCATGGGCGCGGACAGCATCACCTGGCGCGTCGTGCGCAGCGAGGGCGACGCAATCAATATCGATGTCGAGCGCGACGGCCAGGTCGTCCCGCTCACGGCCAAGCCCCGCATCCCCGAAAAGACCAACTGGTGGAACCGCAAAAACTTGCGCCAGATCGGCATCCTGCCCGCAGTCAGCGCGGTCATCGCCAAAGTCGAACCCGGCACCGCGGCGGAAGCGGCGGGGTTGAAAAAGGGCGACGTGATCGCTGCCGTGAACGGCAAGAAATTGCTCAGCGCCGAAGACATCTACGACGCGGCGGAAGCCGCCCCGGATGCGCCACTCCAGCTCACCGTCGATCGCGACGGCGCGACCGTGCCGCTCGAACTGCAGCCGCACGGCGTCCGCGTGATGGCCGTGACTCCCGGCAGCCCGGCGCAGTTCGCAGGCCTGCAGCAGGGTGACCTCATCCTCGCCGTCGATGGCCAGCCGACGACCGTCGTGACCCGCCTGATCGGCTACATCGGCTCCAAGGCTGATACCGCCGTAACGCTCCGCGTGCGTCGCGAAGTGAAGGAATTCAGCATCGCCCGTTTCCTCCATCTCGACAGCTCGCCGCTGCCCACGCAGGAAGTCGAACTCAAAGCCACGCCGCAGCTCATCGCCATCCCTGGCAGTGAGGAGAAGCGTGCGCTCATCGGTTTCATGCCCGCCGAGGGCGATGGCATGGGCTTCCTCCCGCAGGGCAAATACAAGGTCGTGAAAGTCGGCCCGATCGAACAACTCCGCACCAGCGTGATGAGCATCGTCAACACGATCGACGCGGTCTTCTCCCGCAAATCGAGCATCAGCGTGCAGCACATGGGCGGCCCGGTGATGATGATGAACGCCTACTACACGATGCTCTCCGGCCCCGAGGGCATCCGCATGGCGCTGTGGTTCAGCGTCGTGCTGAATGTGAATCTCGCGATGCTCAATCTGCTGCCGATCCCGGTGCTCGATGGCGGCCACATCACGCTCGCCTGCATCGAGTCCATCCGCCGCCGCCCAGTGAATGTGCGCCTGCTCGAATACGTGCAGTCTGCCTGCGCGCTCGTGATCATCGGCTTCATGCTCTTCATCGCGTTCTTCGACGTGCAGGACCTGCCCTTTGTCGGCGGGGAAAAACGCCCGCAGATGAAGTTCCGCCCTCCGACCAGCGAAGTGCAGAAGTAAGCGGCGATGCAGTACTGCGCTTCTCCCTACCAGTATCAGCGCCGCGTCACCCGTGAGGTGCGCGTGGGCAGTGTCGGCGTCGGTGGCGTGAATCCGGTGCGCGTCCAGTCGATGATCACCTGCGACACGATGGACACCGCGGCGAGCATCCAGCAGACGCTCGATCTCGTGGCCGTCGGTTGCGAAATCGTCCGCATTACCGCACCGACGGTGAAAGACGCCGGGAATCTCCAGCACATCGTCGCGGGCTTGCGCGAGCGCGGTTGCGACGTGCCGATCGTCGCCGACATCCACTTCAAGCCCGAGGCTGCGATGGAGTCCGCGAAGTGGGTCGAGAAAGTGCGGATCAATCCCGGCAACTACGCCGACTCGAAGAAATTCAAGATCGTCGAATACACCGACGAACAATATGCCGCCGAAATCGAGCGCATCCGCGAACGCTTCACGCCGCTGGTGCTTTTCATGAAGGAGCACGGGCGCGCGACGCGCATCGGCACGAATCACGGCTCGCTCAGCGACCGCATCATGAACCGCTTCGGCGACACGCCGCTCGGCATGGTCGAGAGCGCGCTGGAATTCGCCCGCATCGCCCGCGACCTCGGCTATCACGACTTCATCTTCTCGATGAAATCGAGCAACCCGAAGGTGATGATCGAGGCGTATCGGCTGCTCGTCGCGCGACTCTACGAGGAAGGCGCGGACTGGAATTATCCGATCCATCTTGGTGTGACCGAAGCCGGCGACGGCGAGGACGGCCGCATCAAGAGCGCGATCGGCATCGGCTCGCTGCTCAATGACGGCATCGGCGACACCATCCGCGTCTCGCTCACCGAGGACAGCGTTCACGAAATCCCCGTCGCTCGCGCCCTCGTCGCGACCATTGCGAAGGCTGGCGAGCAAGTGGCGCTGGCACCGCATCCGCTGAGCTACGATCCTTTCACCTACCGCCGCCGCGCCTCGCAGCTCGTGCAGGCTGGGACCGTCCCGGTCGGCGGCGAAGAAACCGTCCGCGTCTTCACCACGCTCACGAAATGGGAAGCGCTCGCCCACAAGATCGACAAGCTCGGCGACTACCGCCCGGAAGCCGTGATCGAACACAGCGGCGCGCTCGCGCTCGATCCGCGCGACGACGCCACGATCGCCGCGCTCCAGCATGCCAGCACGCGCCTCGTCACCGTCGCCGACGGCCTCGACCTGCCGGTCATCGCCGCCTTCCGCCTGCTCGCCGCGCGCATTCCCGAGCGGCACCCGATCCTGCTCAAGGACACGCTCTCGCCGGGCAGCGACCCGAACGCCGAGTTCCAGCGCACGCTGCTCATCGCGGCCAAGCGCATCGGCGCGCTGCTCTGCGACGGCATCGGCGACGCCGTGCTCGTGCAGGGTGAAGAAGCGCCCGGCCAGTCCCTGCGCCTCGCCTACAACATCCTGCAAGCCGCCGGCGCGCGCATCTTCAAAACCGACTACGTGGCCTGCCCGAGCTGCGGGCGCACACTCTTCAATCTCCAGACGACCACCGCGAAAATCAAAGCCGCCACTTCCCACCTCAAGGGCGTGAAGATCGCCATCATGGGCTGCATCGTGAACGGTCCCGGCGAGATGGCCGACGCGGACTTCGGTTACGTCGGCGGCGCGCCGGGCAAAGTGAACCTCTACGTCGGCAAGCAGCCGGTGAAGTTCAACATTCCCGAGGTCGAAGCCGTGGACCGGCTCCAGGACTTGATTCGCGAGCACGGCAAGTGGGTCGATGCGCCCGCGGCTCCCGCCGAGCCCGCGAACGCTTGAGCGCGGCGGAAGATTCGCCTTCCGCCCTTCCTCCCGCGCTGCTAACCGTTTCCCCCGCATGCAAACCCGCGAGCAAACGGACAACGGCCTCCACATCCTGGCCATCGAAGGCGAGATCGATCTCGCGTGCTCTCCCGACCTCCGGGCCATCCTTCACGGCTACGCCAAAAAGCGCGTCCCGGCGCTGCTGCTGGACTTTCAGGCCGTGAGCTACGTCGATTCCTCGGGGCTCGCCACGCTCATCGAGTACGTCCGCCTCGCACAGCCCTACGGCGGGAAATTCGGCCTCGCGCACGTCAGTGCCCGCGTGCATACGATTTTCGATCTGGTCCGGCTCACCGAGTTTCTCCCGATCTTTCCGTCCATCGCTGAGGCGCGAGGGGCGTTGCTTCCCGCCGGCGCGTGAAAGCCTACTTCGCGCTGAACGGCCAGATCTTGTACTGGACGCTCGTCGCGCCCTTCCGCGGCCAGCCTTTCAAGCTCGGCGAAGTCTTTCATCAGATGGTGCTGATCGGCACCCGCGCGCTGCCCATGGCCGCGCTCACGGCCTTCAGCATCGGCCTCACCATGGCCATGCAAGGTGCGAGCGCGCTCAAGCAGATGGGCGGCGAAAGCTACGTGCCGGACCTCGTGACGCTCTCGCTCCTCCGCGAACTCGGCCCGCTCATCGTCGCGGTGATCGTCATCGGGCGCAGCGGTTCGGCGGTGACTGCGGAGCTCGGCACGATGAAGGTCTCCGAGGAAATCGAGGCGCTCCAGGTCATGGCCATCAATCCGATCCGCTTCCTGATCGTCCCGCGTTTTCTGGCGATGATGGTCATGCTGCCGGTGCTTACGATCTTCGGCGATTGCGTCGGCATGGTCGGCGGTTGGTCGATCTGCCACTTCGCGCTCGATATGGACACCTCCGCTTACATCTTCCGCTGCGTCTCGCGGCCCGAACCGTGGGATCTTTATTCCGGTTTGATCAAGAGCGTCGTCTTCGCGTGGCTCGTCATCACCATCGCCTGCCACATGGGCCTCGGGGTGGAAGGCGGCGCGGAAGGCGTGGGCCAGGCGACGACTGGCTCGGTCGTGTGGTCGCTCCTCATCATGCTCATTGCCAATGCGATTATGACCGCGCTCTTTTTCTTCACATGAACGCCGCCGAACCCGTCATCGAAGTGAACGACCTCGTCCGTGAGTTCCACGGGCGCCGGGTCCTGAACGGTCTTTCGTTCAAGGTGATGAAGGGCGACACCATGATCATCATGGGCGGCTCCGGCTGCGGAAAGTCCACGCTGCTCCGCCACATCATCGGCGCGATGAAGCCGACCAGCGGCTCGATCAAACTCTTCGGCGAGGAGATCACCGGCATGAACGAAAAGGAACTCGCGCACATCCGGCGGCGGTTCGGCATGCTTTTCCAAAGCGGCGCGCTGCTTCAGTCGCTCACCGTCGGTGAGAATGTCGCGCTCCCGATCGTCGAGCACGGCCAGCTCGATGCGAGCATCGTCGATCTCATGGTGAAGATGAAGCTGGAGATGGTCGGGCTGACCGGCTTCGAGCATCTCAAGCCGGCCGAGATCAGCGGCGGCATGAAAAAGCGCGTCGGCCTCGCGCGGGCGCTGGCGCTTGATCCCGAGCTGCTCTTCAGCGACGAACCGACCGCCGGACTCGATCCGATCATGGTCAGCGTCGTCGATATTCTGACCCAGGAAATGACGCGCAAACTGGGCGTCACCGCCGTGGTCGTGACCCACGACATGACCAGCGCCTTTCGCATCGGCACCCGCATGATCATGCTCGGGACCGGGCCGAACCAGGGGAAGATCATTGCCACCGGCACGCCCGAGGAAATTCGCGCGAGCACCCATGGCGAAGTGCAGCAGTTTATCAATGGCGAGCCCGATGGTCCCGTGCCGCTGCGTCTTTCCAAGGGCGACTACGTCGAGCGCCTGCTCGGCCACCCCGCGTCCTCTCGCAACTCCTACTCCGCATGAAAAAGAACTTCTCCGACTACATCGTTTCGCTGGCGGTGATCCTTTCCAGCCTGCTCCTCGTCGGCGCGCTGACCTATGCGCTCTCCGGCCGCAAACCCGGCAAACACGATCGGATCATCGAGATCGATTACCCCGATGTCACCGGCATCAAGCTGCACTCCGAAGTCCGCTATGTCGGCGCGCCCGCTGGCTCGGTGACTAACATCCGCCTGCTCACCCTCGCCGAGCGCGAAGCCGCGGCCACGCCCGAGCAAAGGAAGAATGCCGTGCGCATCACCCTCACGCTCGACCCCGGCCTGCCGCCGTTGCCGAATGACGTACGCGCCTCGCTCGCCGCCGAGACTCTGCTCAGCGAGAAATTCGTCGCGCTTTCCGCCGGCACCCCGGGCGCGCCGCACCTCGCCAGCGGTGCGATCCTGCAGGGAAATTCCGGCGGCGGACTCGATGGGTTGTTTGAAGCGATCGGGCCGCTCGCCGAGTCGTTGCCGCCGCTGCTCAAGACCGCGGAAGACTTGCTCAAAAGCATGGACCCGCTGCTCAAGAAAACGACTGACGCAGTGGACACGATGAAGACGACCGTGGCCGACATTGGGCCGCGGGCGAGCAAGCTGCTCGACGGATTGAAGACGACTTCGGATTCCGCGGATCTCGCGATCAAGAACGTGAACAAGCTCGTGGACGGCCCGCAAAGCCCGCTCAACACGAACCTCGAGGAACTCAAGGGTGCGCTGACCAAGATGCAGAGCGCCCTGGGCACCGCGAATCAACTGCTGAGCAAAACCGACAAGAGTCTCGATGGGCGCATGCAGGAACTCAGCGTCGTTTTGCAGAACCTGAAAGTCGCGACGACCCACGCCAAGGCGCTGACCCAGACCATCGGCGAAAACCCGCATCGCCTGCTCTTCGGCGGCAAACCGAAAAAGCTGACTCCCGAGGACGAAATTCTCCGCAGTCCCAAGCCGCTCCCCGGCGCCCGTCCATAGTCTTACACGAAGTAGGTGTCCTCGTGCGCGTAAGGCGGCGCGCAGCAGCAGAGAAAGCGCAGCGCTTCCCGCGCGGTGATCGTGTGCCACGCGCCGGCGGGGATCAGGATCGCATCGCCCGGTCCGACCGCACGCGTTTCACCGTCGATCTCCATTTCGCCGGAGCCTTCGAGGATGAAATAAAACTCCTCCGCGAGCTTGTGGTAATGCCGCTGCGTCGCGCTACCCGCCGGGACCTGCGCCTCGGCGAGGCTTTGCTTTTCCACGGGCGCATTGGTGCGGTCGAGGATGCTGCGAATGGTCGAGCCGTCCTTCGTGGTGAAGGGCGCTTGCTGGGCGAGATTGAGCACGGTCATGGAGATGAGTAGTAAGCCCAAACCGCCCCCGCGTCACGACTCACCGCAACCCCGGCCCCGCCCCCGAAACCCTTGGCCGTCCTCCGCAAAATCGTCGCCGCCAGCCACCGCCCCGGCGCCCCGACGGTGAGCCTAACACCGCCGGCAACTCACCCACGCCCTGACTTTAACGCACTTCCCTTCGCCATCCCGTCGGCTACGGATAAACAAGCTGTCAAAGCGGACTCCGTACGCCTTTGATGGTGAAATGATTTCGTATAATTCGGAGTTAAACGCTGCTAGGACGCGCCCGTAACCGAATGACTTCAAATACACAACTTGAGACAGCGGAGAGGATTACCACGCTGCAAGTCGTTACCCTCTTGCTGTCCGTCTATGTGCTCATCGCGCTATTCGTGCAGTCGGTCTTTCCTCTCGCTCCCGAGACCCACGCTTTCCTCGACCGCATCGACTTCTTCATTTGCCTTGTCTTCCTCGCCGATTTTTTCATCCGCTTGTTCCGCGCTCCCTCGAAGCCCAACTTCCTCAAGTGGGGCTGGATTGATTTCATCTCCAGCATTCCGATGCTCGATATGTTTCGCGTCGGGCGGGTCGTCCGCATCATCCGCATTTTCCGTATCCTGAGAGCTTTCCGCTCGGCCAAAAACCTTCTTAATTATTTCCTCCGAGACCGTAAGACTACTTCTTTCGCGGCAGTCGCCACGATCTCTTTCATGCTCGTGGTGTTTTCGGCCATCGCGATGCTTCAGTTCGAGACCTCTCCCGATGCGAACATCAAGACGCCGGCGGACGCTTTTTGGTGGGCGTACGTCACCGTCACGACAGTCGGCTACGGCGACAAGTATCCTCTGTCGATGGAGGGCCGAATCGTTGCCGCCATCCTGATGACCGCCGGAGTTGGCCTTTTCGGCACTTTCACCGGCTTTGTTGCCAGCCTCTTCGTCGATCCCGAACTTAAAGAAGAAGAGGCAGATATTCAGCAACTCACGGTTGCGATTCAGGCGCTCTCCATCCAAGTCCAATCGCTAGAAGCAAAGCTCAATGACAACACCCGCAACGGCTGACCAAAGCGTCTCCAGCGATGCGTTTCGGGTCGTTGGGCGATTGCGGCGCTTTTCAATCAAATCACAATTCTCAACCTAAAACCTAACAACACACAATGGCATCCGTCCCCAAAAAAGTAGCCGAGCGACTCGTCGCCGGACTCAAACGTTATCAGCCCATCATCATCGCCGCCAAGGCCCGCGACGTGGGCGAGACCGACACCGTCACCATCGTCAAGGACATGCTGGCGGACATCTTCGGCTACGACAAGTATTCCGAGCTGACGTCCGAATATGCCATTCGCGGCACCTACTGCGACCTTGCCATTAAGCTCGACGCCAAACTCTCCACGCTCATCGAAGTCAAGGCCATCGGAATCGAACTCAAGGAGCCGCAGGTCAAACAAGCCGTAGACTACGCTGCCAACCAAGGCGTTGACTGGGTTCTGCTCACCAACGGCATCCGGTGGTGCGTCTATCGTGTTTTCTTCACCCGCCCAATCGGGCAAGAGCTTGTCGTGGACATCGATATTTCGGCGCTCAATTCGCGTTCCGACAGCGACCTTGAGACCTTGTATCTTTGGTGCAAGGAGGGCTGGCAGCGTTCCGCGCTTGGCGATTTTCACACTCAGAAGCAGGCTCTCAGCCGTTTCTTCCTCGGCGCGACCGTTCTCTCCGACCCGGTGCTGGAGATTGTCCGGCGCGAGTTGCGCCGCGTGTCTCCCGACGTTCGCATCGACATAGAGCAGATTCGCACCGTCCTCGTGAACGAAGTGCTGAAGCGTGAGGTTATGGAAGACCCCAAAGCCGAAGAAGCCCGTAAGAAGATTGCCCGTGCCGCCAATAAGGCCCTCCGCGCCAAGGAAGCCAAAATCGACGGAGTTCAGCCAGAGATACCATCCGCTGCTTCCGATGGAACTTCGCCCGATGAGTCTCCCGGCGTTCAAGAAATCGCGTAGGCCCAACTTCGAAGTCCAACATTCGTGGTGCGGGCGGCGGGGGTTTCTGAAACGAACCTAACATCTCGGCCCCATACCCTACGACCCAGACCTCCCGACCAATGGCGAGTTCGTGGACGGATGAATTTCGGGAGCAATTCGCCGCCTAAAAAGCATGTTATCCTGAGCGCAGCCGAAGGACCTCCAGTATCCCTCCGGCATCTCACGCGCCGCGGCTGAGGAAAGGCGGATATTGGAGATCCTTCGATTGTCCCCACGGCACCATGGACCTGTCGCAGCGCTCCAGTCCGCTCCGCTCCGCTCAGGATGATAGGGTTGTTTTTTCGAACCACCCCCGCGTTTTGCGACCCTGCGCCTTTGCTGCCTGCGCGGCGCTGGGGTCGGGTGGTTCGCTGGCGGCTGGTCACTTGTCACTTGCCACCTGCTGGATTCCGTCTTCCACTCCCGCGCATGAACTTCTTCCACGGTTGCACTGCGCTCATCACCGGCGCTTCGTCGGGGCTGGGGGCGGAGTTTGCCCGCCAGCTCGCGCCGCATGCGCGTTCCCTCATCCTCGTCGCGCGCCGGCTCGATCGTCTCGAGGAGCTGAGCGAAGAACTCGACCGTCCGGGCCTCACGATCCACTGCTACGCGGCGGATCTCGCGGATGAAGTGCAGATCGAAGCGCTGCTCGCCTCGCTGGCCGCCAGCGGCGAGCGCGTGAGCCTGCTGATCAATAACGCCGGGCTCGGCGACCACGGTTTTTTCGAGGACAGCGAGTGGTCGCGCGTCGAGGCGATGCTCGATGTGAACATCAAGGCGCTGACCCGGCTCACGCATGCGGTGCTACCCGATCTCGTCCGCGTCGGGCGCGGCGCGGTCCTCAATGTGAGCAGCATCGCCAGCCTGTTGCCGCTGCCGAAGATGGCGGTCTATGCGGCGTCGAAGGCCTACGTGACCAGCTTCAGCGAGGCCCTCCGCGCCGAACTGCGCGACACCGGCGTCTCGGTCACCGCGCTCTGCCCCGGGCCGGTGAACACCGAGTTTTTTGAAACGGCGGAGCGTCTCGATGCCCGCGAAGCCATGCCCGCGCCCGAGCTTTTCAAAGTGCCCGCCGAGGAAGTCGTGGCCGCGGGTCTGAATGCCGTGGTGCGGGATCGCGCTCGCGTCATTCCCGGCTGGTTCGTCTGCGTGGTCATGACCATCGCCTCGCTCGTGCCGATCTTTCTGCTGCGCCTTTTCCTGAGCCAGCGTCGCGGCGGCCACGCAGATAGCTGAAGCCCGGGGTTGCCGCCTGCGGAGCCTTGCACTATCTCAGGCGGATGCTCGACCTGACAAAAATCTATCTCTTCATCTTTGGCGCGCTGACGATCGCCGGCGGCATCGTGGGCTATGTCAAAGCGGGCAGCCCCGCATCGATCATCGCCGGCAGTATTTCCGGGGTGCTGCTCCTCGTCGCGGGGTATCTCGTGGGTGCGGGCAAGGTGCAGCCCGGCCTCATCCTCGGCCTCGTCCTTTCGCTCGCGCTGGCCGGGCAGTTCCTGCCGAAATTTCTCAGCACCCACAAATTCATGCCCGCAGGCCTGATGGCCATCCTCGGCGTGATCGGCCTCGTGCTGACGGCGCTGAGCCTTTTCAAAAAGTAACCGGTTCTGCGAGGTGACTCCCGCCGTTTCCATGACGTGCCGGCTGGCCGTCCTCGGGTGTGCGCTGGTCCTGCTGTCGGGCTGCCCGCGTCCGGTCCCACCGGAGCCTAGACCTGAGCCCACCCCGATCCCCGTCCCGACGCCCACGCCGCCGCCCTACGTGCCGGCGAAGCGGCTCGATGTGGGCAAGATTTTCAACGGCATGCAGTATCGCGTGACGCTGGAGACGGAATACGGCACGACGGCGACGGAGGAGCGGAATACGCCGGAGAGTTACCGTGCCGAGCTGGTGCTGAAGGTCAAGATTCCCAAGCCGCACCAGAATCTGGAGGAGATCACCAAGCTCAACAGCCGCCTGCCCGAACTGCTGCCGGCGCTGCCCGCGATGATCGAGAATGCGAAAATCTCGCCGGTCTTCGACGACCTCTACCGGCTGAAATGCAGCGCGCTGCAATCCGGCCTGCACCGGCTCGATACGCTGCTCACGCGGCACAATTTCTACGACTGTGAGACGCTGCTCGAGCTCCAGCATCCGCAGTCCAAGCGGCGCGTGCTGTTCATCCAGTCCGATATGGACGTGGACACCGATGGCTCCGACGTCGATCGCGTGCCGGAGATCGAAGGCGCGTCGAGCACCTTCCAGCCCTTCACGAGCTATCGCTGGGCGAAGCGGACCGACAAGGTGAGCCCGCTCATCGCGTTCCGCGACACGAAGATCGCCGAGCTCGAACAGGAACTCGCGGCCAACCCCGCGGAGGCGCGCCGCACGCAGATCCGGGCCTCGATCGCGTCGCTCAAGGACGAGATCAATCAGCTCAATCGCTTCAGCTTTCTTATCGGCCACGCGGACCCGTTTATCGTCCTGCCGGGCTCGATGTTCGGGGCGAATCGCGCGGGTCCCTTCGCACCGGCTGTGGGCGACTATTGTGTGGTCATTCACGAAGGGGTGCTCTATCCCGCGATCGTCGGCGATGTCGGCCCGCGCGCCAAGATGGGTGAAGGTTCGCTGCGGCTCTGCAAACAACTGCTCCCGCAGGCCAGCGGCGCCTACCGTGCGGTGAGCGATCTCAAGGTCACGTATCTCGTTTTCCCCGGCAGTGTGGATCGGCCCTTTGCGGTGCCGGACTTGGAGAAGTGGCGGGCGAAGTGCGCGAAGCTGCTCGAAGAAATCGGCGGGCACAAAGGCGAGCTTTTCGCGTGGGAAGACATCACCAAACCCAAGGCGCCTCCTGCTCCAGTAACCCCGGCGGCAATCCCGGCGAAGCAGCCTTAACGCGTGGGGAGCGGCGTGGCGACCGGCACGAGCGGTCGCTCGACGCGTCTGATGAATTGATACCACTTGCGCGGCGCGGGCGTCGGTGTTGGCGTGGGAGACGCCGCCGCGACTTTCTTCCGCTCCGGTGGAGTGGTGGCGGGCGCTTTGCCGTGGACGCGCACCGGCGTGCCGACTTCCGCGATATTAAAGAACAGCTCCGCCTTCAAAGCCGACATGCGCACGCAGCCATGCGACGCCGGATAGCCGGGGAGATAGCCAGCGTGCGTCCCCGTCGCCCCATCGAAGCGCAGGAAATGTTTCATCGGCGCCCGGACGAATTTTGCGCCCGCCGGGACCGCCATGTCGGAGTCGGCGTCGCGGACCAGCGTCTTCCCATTCGCGTCCACGATTTTTCCATAGAGCGACGAAAGGTGGTTCGGGCTTTTTTCGGTGATCGTGAAATTCCCCGGCTTCGTGGGGTAGTTGGGACGTCCGCTGGAAATCGGGGACTCGTAGATGATCTGGCCATCCTGCAGCAGGAAGGCCTTTTGCGCGGCGAGATCGATCTCGATGGCGAGCGGTTCGGCCGCTTGAGCGGAGACGAGGACGAGGGAGAGGAGCAGGAAAATGGCGCGCACGCGGGCAGACCATGCGGCAAGTCGCGACGCGAGGCAACCCCGCGGCGCGAGTGACAAACTCCGCGCCGTCCGCTAAGACCGCCGCATGTCCGCGACTCTTCCAGTTGGTGTCACCGTGGTCGATCACCCGCTCGTGCAGGTCAAGCTCACCCAGATGCGGGATGTGCGCACGAGTTCCTCGGAATTCCGCGCCCGTCTTCGCGAACTCGCCACGCTGATGATTTGCGAAGCGACCCGCTCGCTGGCCACGCGCCCGGAGCGCATCACCACGCCGCTCGCCGAATGCGAAGGCCGCGCGCTGGCCCGGCCGCTCGTCGTCGCGCCGATTCTCCGCGCCGGGCTCGGTCTCGTGGAAGGCCTGCTCGATCTGCTGCCCGACGTAAGCGTGGCCCACATCGGGATGTATCGGAACGAAGAGACGCGCCGCCCGGAGAGCTATTATTTCAAGGCGCCGACGCACCTCGCGGAGGCGGATGTGATCCTCGTCGATCCGATGCTGGCCACGGGGTTCAGCGCGACGGGGGCGGTGGCGCAGTTGAAGGAAGCGGGTGCGAAATCGATCCGCTTCGTCTGTCTGGTGAGCTGTCCCCCGGGCCTGCAGCAACTGCGCGGCGCGCACCCGGACGTGGAGATTTTCACCGCGGCCGTGGACCCCGGCCTCGACGAACGCGCCTACATCGTGCCCGGTCTCGGCGACGCGGGCGACCGCTACTTCGGCACCGTCGGCTGAGCGGGGCGCGCCTTCGAGTAGTAGTCGCGCAGTCCTTCGGCGACGGCATCCGCATACTCGCGGTAGATGCTGCGCCGGCTGGCTCCGCCGATCATGAACTCGCCCTCGTAATCGCCCGCCTGCACGCGCGCCCACACGACTTCGCTATTCATCACGTAGGGTTCGAGAAAGACGACGGGCGCGTGGTAGAGGCGGTTGGCGAGAAGGTTGCGCGCCCATAGGAATTCACCGGTGCCGGCGCGGATGGCATTGCCCGTGGTGTAGCGATAGGGCGGGAGTTTCGTCGCCGTGGCGAGCGCGGCGGCGGAGTGCTCGGAGGCGGCGACTTCCTCGGGAAAGGAGCGGCTGAGCAGTTTCGTGAGCATCTCGTAGCGCTGGTCGTCGAAACGCAGCTCGCTCGCGGAGTAGCAGCCATTGACGATGACGTGGAGGTGATTGCGCGGCACAAACTCGGGCCGCGCCGGATCGCCCCAGGCCTCGGCGTTGAAGTGCAGGCAGACCACGAGATCGGGCTGGAGCTTGGTGTTCACGACCTCGGCGCGCGTCCGGATTTCGCTGATGCGGTAAAAGAGCAGCTCGCTCTGCGCCTGCACGGTTGTCGCGCGGAGCGGGTCGCTGAGGCTGTCGTAGTTTTCCCGCGGCGCCGCCACGCCGAGCTTCGCCAGTTCCGCCCGACCCGCGTCGCGCAACGTGGCCGGGCGCTGCGGCGTGACCGGTTCCAAGGCCTCGCGCACGAGCGACACCTCCGCGCCCAGCGCCTGCAGCTTGGGCACGAGCATCTTGGCGACGCGCAGGGTCATCTCGCCTTCCACCACCGGCCGGGACTCGCCGATCTGAAACCAGCGCTCCTCCATCTTCGCCCACGGGCCACCGAGGTGCCCGGCATCGATCGCGATCTTCACGCCGAGCAGCGGCTGCTCCGGTGGAGCGGGTGGGAGCTGCGCGGCGGGGCGCCAAAAGCGCGGCGTTGGTTTCGCGGAGGCGGCGTTCTTGGCAAAGCGCAGCCGGAAATCCGTGGGCGGCGTGAGCGTCGTTTTGATGACGACCGCTTCGGCTTCGATCTCGACCATGCCCTTCGCCGCACCGGCCGGCGCGTAAACGTGATTGAGCAGGTGAGTGAAATCGTCGCGCGTGATCGTCTCCTGGAATTTCTCCAACTGCGCCCAATCCGGCGTGGCTGCGAGTGGGCTGAGGCGCTGCGCAAATCCGGGGGAAGCGGCGAACAGCCAGAGACAGGCGAGGACAATTCTGGGAAGCATCGCCGCTACCATTTCACATCCTCCGGCGCCGCGCGATGTCTTGCTTTGGCCCTGCGGAGATTCCCCCTCGCGACCTGCTCTCGCGATGATTAGCTTCCACTTGCCCCCATGAACGAACCGCTGGCGAAAACCGATATGCACATCCTCGTCGTCGAGGACAATCAGGCGCAGGCCTTTAAGCTGCGCCATCTGCTGCTGGCCCATTTTTCCCAAGTGAGCGTCGCGGCCAATGGCGCGGAGGCGCTGCCGCTCCTCGAAAAGGACGCTCCCGGACTGGTGATCAGCGATGTGAATATGCCGGTGATGGATGGCTACGAGCTTTGCCGGCGGATCAAGGCGGACACACGGTTCGGGGGCATCCCGGTGGTCCTGATCACCAGCCTGACCGATCCGCACGAGGCGATCAAAGGACTGCAGTGCGGCGCGAGCGGTTTCCTCACCAAACCCTACGACGAAGGCTCGTTCCTCGCGCGCATTCAGTTCCTGCTCGCGAATCCCGAACTGCAGGCGATCCGCCGGGACGCGCCCGCTGAGGCCGGCGTCGAGATCGTCTTTGACGGCAAGAAATACTTCATCGCGTCGGAGCGGGAGCGCGTGCTCGATCTGCTGCTCTCCACCTTTGAGCTGGCGGTATGGAAAAATCGCGAGCTGCAATCTGCCACCGAGCGGCTGGAGGCGAAGACGCGGGAGCTGGAGCGGTCGAATCGCGAACTGGAGCAATTCGCGGCGGTGGCGTCGCACGATCTCCAGGAACCGCTGCGCATGGTGACGAGTTATCTCGGGCTGATCGAGCGACGCGCCGCGGATCGGCTCGATGAGAAGGAGAAGAGCTTTCTGCGCTTTGCCGTGGATGGCGGGCGGCGCATGCAGCAGATGATCATCGATCTGCTCGCCTACTCGCGCGTCGGCGTGAAATCAGGCGAAGTCGCGGCGGTGGATCTGAACGCCGCACTCGAAGACGCGCTGGCCAATCTCGCCGCCGCCCGCGCCGAAAAAGCCGCCCGCATCACGCACGATCCGCTGCCTACGCTGCGCGCGGATCGCGCCCGGTTCGTCCAGCTTTTCCAAAACCTCGTCGGCAATGGGTTGAAGTTTTCCCGCCCCGGCCAGTCACCCGAGATTCACATCGGTGCCGTGCCCGCGGAGGGCGGCTGGCATTTCACCGTGCGCGACCACGGCATCGGCATCGCGGAGAAAGACTTCGATCGCGTCTTCGTGCTCTTTCAGCGGCTGCACAGCCGCGAGGAATATCCGGGCACTGGAATCGGGCTTTCGGTTTGCCAGAAGATCGTCGAGCGCCACGGTGGCCGAATCTGGGTAGAGAGCGCGCCTGGCGAGGGCACGACCTTTCATTTCACATTGCCCGCCGCTTGACCGCCGCCCCACGCTCCGCTGTCCTTTCCCGCCTCTCGTGAATCGTCTCCAGCAAATCCTCGAAACCAAAAAAACCGAGATCGCGCGCATCCTGCCGCGGCTCGAACTCCTCCGCGCTGCCGCGTTGCAGCGGAACGATTTTCGTCCCTTCGCTGCGCCGCTGGATCGCGGGCCCGATGCGCTCGGCCTGATCGCCGAGGTGAAGAAGGCGAGTCCGAGCGCCGGGGTGATCGCGGCGGATTTCGATCCCGTGGCCATCGCCACGCAGTATGAATCGGCGGGCGCGCACGCCATCTCGGTGCTGACCGACGAGCAGTATTTCCAAGGTCACCTGAGCTACCTCACGAAGATCCGCACCGCCGTCGATCTGCCCTGTCTGCGCAAGGATTTCATCCTGCACGACGTGCAGATCTACGAAGCCGCGGTTGCTGGAGCCGATGCCATCCTGCTCATCGTCGCCGCGCTCGAGCAGCAGGAACTCGAGGCGTTGAATAAGACCGCGGAAGCCTGCCAGCTCGACGTGCTGGTGGAGGTGCACACGCGCGAGGAACTCGATCGCGCGCTCGATCTCGGCGCCCGGCTCATCGGGATCAACAATCGCAACCTCACCACTTTCGAGGTCGATCTCGCGACCACAGAAGAACTCAGCGAAGACGTGCCGGACGGCGTGATCCTCGTGAGCGAGAGCGGCCTGAAGACGCAGGCCGAAACGCGCCGCGTGCATGCCGCGGGCTGCCAGGCGATCCTCGTGGGCGAAAGCCTGATGCGCACCGGCGACATCGCGGCGCAGGTGACGGAGTTGCTGAACGTCGGCTAGCGCCGCTTCACTTCGTCCCAGAGCTCGTCGAGTTCGGCGAGCGTGAGCTTGTCCAACGCGAGTTGGCGTTCGCGGGCGAGCGCCTCGACTCCGCGGAAGCGCGCGGAAAATTTGTCGGTCGCGCGTTGCAGCGCCGTCTCGCCGTCCACCTTGAGTTTGCGCGCGAGATTCACCACGGAAAAGAGCAGGTCGCCGATTTCTTCCTCGATCCTCGCGTTGTTGCCTTCGGCCAACTCGGCTTCGACCTCGGCGATTTCTTCGCGAATCTTCGCCAGCACCGGCGGCACGTCGCTCCAGTCGAAGCCGACGCGGGCGGCTTTTTTTTGCACCTTCTCGGCGCGCATCAGCGCCGGCAGGCCGCCGGAGATACCGTCGAGCGCCGAGACGACGCGGTCGCCTTTCTCCGCGCGCTTGATGTCGTCCCACTTGCGCAGCACCTCGGCGGAATCGGCGCACCGATCTTCGCCGAAGACGTGCGGATGACGGCGGATGAGCTTTTCCACGATCACGCGGGCGACGTCGTCAAAGGTGAAGCGCCCTTCCTCGGCGGCGATTTGTGCGTGAAAGATCGGCTGGAGCAGCAGGTCGCCGAGCTCCTCGCAGAGGTTCACGTGGTCGCCGGTATTGATCGCCTCGACAACCTCGTAGGCTTCCTCGATCAGGCCGGCGCGCAGGCTGGCGTGAGTTTGCTCACGATCCCACGGGCAGCCACCGGGACTGCGCAGCTTGGCGATAATATCGCGGAGTTGATCGATGCCGGGCAGATCGGCGGCAGGCGGGGCGAGTGGTTCCATGGAGACGGTTTCGCCTGCCCGCGGCAGGAGGACAAAGCAATTATTCAGCATCGCTCGGGGAGTGGCTCGTCGTTCGCTTTTCCGGCGGGCATCGCCTGCCGCCTATTGGCGGTCCTCTGCGCGCTCTTGAGGGGTGAGGAATCAAAGAAAGGACGAATAAATATTTGACCGGTTCGGTACCAAAAGCGTGAGTAAAAGAAGCGAAACTATTTGCTCCGCTCATCCTGCCCCCGGAGGCCCCCCCGTCCGACGATGGCTTCCGTCTCCGTTCCCACGCTCCCCCCATCCATTGCCTCAATGCACGATAATACTCCGTTGAACCGCAAGAACCGACCGACGATTGCGTTCTCCGCGCAATTCATCAAGCGTTTGTCTTCGTGGCTGGCGCTTACGACCGTCCTGACCCTCGGCACTTCGTATGCCGCCTCGCTTTATTGGGATACCGACGGAAGCACTGTGGCCAACAATGTGGATGGGACCGGTCTTGGTGGACCCTCGGGATTTTGGAATACTGGTGCGGCCAATTGGTGGGATCTTTCCAGCTTGGTGGTGTGGCCGAATACGAGTGCGGACGAAGCGATTTTCAGCGCGCCCTATGTGGCGGGAGTGCCTTTGGCCAGGACCGTGACCATCAGCACCGGGGTGACGGCCAACCGACTGACTTTCAAGCGCGGCGGGTATGCGAT
>JBBQYR010000012.1:0-53646 GCA_038208565.1 Chthoniobacterales bacterium | reverse complement strand
GGGGTGGAGGTGCTGGAGATGCCGGGGTATGATGGTATCCAGTCGCCCGGATTGTTTACCCGCACCTTCCGTATCGAGCCCTCGGCTCGCCCCCTGTCCATAGCCATCGCCCCGGTTCACCCGAAACTCGACGCTGAGCTTCGCGAAAAAGGGGCTTCTCTGGACGTAATCATGATGAACAAAACATGGTTCGCGGAGGCGGTGAAGCAGGGAAAGGTTGCCGATCGCGACCTCCCGTTCATTGACTTTGCCGGGGCCTGCATCGTTCCGCGAGTGGATACGGACGCACCCGTAAAGCCGACCTGGCACCTTCGGCACAATCACCTGTGGGTCGAGGTGCCGCCGCATGACCAACCGGTGCAAATGCGTTTCACGCTCTACGGGGGAAGGGAGGATGTCGGCGAAAAGGCGATCGGTCGAATGCTCACCGAAAAGATACCACCGATCGCTGACGTGGCTCAGTTGACCCACGGCGGCCCGGCTCGCTGGCCGGAGACGGCGGCGACCGCGGGTGAGGTCTCGGAGAAGAAGGACGAGGCGTATGTCGTGGATACGATCAAGCTCCCGGACCCGAACCCGTGGGGCGCGCCGATGTTTGTCGGTGGGTTCGACTTTTTCCCCGATGGCCGCGCGGCGGTCTGCACCTTTCATGGGGATGTCTTCGTCGTCTCGGGGATCGATGCGGAGCTGAAGCAGGTGACGTGGAAGCGCTTCGCCAGCGGGCTGTATCACGCGCTCGGGCTGAAGATCGTGAACGGCGAAATCTACGTGACCTGCCGCGACGGGCTCTGGCGGCTGAAGGACTTGAACGGCGACGGCGAGTGCGATTTCTACGAGGCGTTCAACTTCGACCTGAAGGTGACGAAGAACTTCCACGAGTTCGTCTTCGACCTGCAGATGGACCCGGCGGGCAATTTCTATTTCGCCAAGGGCGGGCCGGTGAAGAATGGCGGGCGCGGTTTTGACCAGATCATGGCGCACCACGGGGCGATGTTCCGGGTCTCGCCGGAGGGGAGGAATTTCGAGGTGATCGCGACCGGTTTCCGCGCGCCGAATGGGATCGGCGTGGGCCCGCGCGGCGAGCTGACGAGCGGCGACAACGAGGGCACGTGGACGCCCGCGTGCAAGATCAACTGGATCAAGCCGGGCGGCTTCAACGGGGTGGTCGATCTCGCGCATCGCCCGACGCCGCCGACGGATTACGACCGCCCGCTCTGCTGGCTGCCGAAGCGCGTGGACAACAGCGGCGGCGGTCAGGTGTGGGTGCCGCCGGGTGACAAATGGGGGCCGTGGGGCGGGCAGATGCTGCATCTCAGCTACGGGACGTGCTCGGTCTTCGGCGTGATCAAAGAAACTGTGCGCCCGCCCGCCAACGTGACGGTGCCGCCGGGCGTGGCACCGCCGGAAATTCCGGCCCTTCCGCCGATCGTGCAGGGCGGCGTGGTGCGCTTCCCGGTGAACTTCCAAAGCGGCATCATGCGCGCGCGCTTCAACCCGAAAGATGGCCAGCTCTACGTCGGCGGGCTGCGCGGCTGGCAGACGACGGGCGTGAAGAACGGCGCCTTCCAGCGCGTGCGCTACACCGGCGCGCCGGTGAGGATGCCCCTGGAATTGCACGCGACGCCGAAGGGGGTGCGGCTCACTTTCACCTGCAAACTCGATCCCGCGACGGCCAACGACCCGCAGAACTGGAACGTGGAGGTGTGGAATTACCTATGGAGCGCGGCTTACGGCTCGCCGGAATTTTCCACGATCGAGCCCGTGGAGAAGCCGGCAGACGCGGGCAAGCAGGGCGAGGCGCAGTTTTCCAAGACGCAGATCGCGCAGAAGAAACACGACTCGCTGACGGTGAAGAGCGCGACGCTTTCCGCGGACGGACGGTCGGTGTTTCTGGAGATCCCGGAGATCAAGCCGGTGATGCAGATGGCGATCAAGTTTGGCCTGAAGGCGGCGGACGGCGCGGAACTGCGGAGCGAGGTGATCAATACCATCCACGCGCTGAGCGCGGAGTAACGAATTGTCATCCTGAGCGCAGCCGAAGGACCTCCAACATCAGCCTTTTCTCTCCCGTGCGGCTGCAAATGAGAGCGACGTCTTAGAAGAAAGGCGGATATTGGAGGTCCTTCGACTCCGCTCCGCTGCGCTCAGGAGGACAGGCTTTTTTGGCGGCTACTTTGTGCGGTCGAGGATGATGCTCGGGGCGCTGTTGCCCGGCGTGCTGAGGAGCAGGCGCCCGGCTTCGATCTTCCACGCGTAGGTCGGCTTTTCGCGCGCCGCGAGGGTGGTGTAGTCGAGCGTGAGCAGACCGTCTTTCACACCCCAGCGGCCCTGGCGTGCCAAGGTGCCGGAGCCGGAGAGGTTTTTCGGCGCGCCGCCCGCGGTGCTGAAGGTGCCGTCGCCGCGGAAGGTCCAGGTCTCGCCGCCGTAAGTGTCGGCGGCTTTCCACGAGCCGAGGAGGGCGGCGTCGGCGGAGCCGAGTTTGCTGCCGCACGCGGCGAGGAGCAGGGCGAAAAAAAGGACGAGGAGAAGGCGGTGCATGGAGAGGTGCGGCTGGGGGGCAGACCGCTGCAAATTTGCCCCGCGTGCGCGGAAACGCCAAGCGCGCTCTCTCATTTTCACTACGAAGCCGCTTGCCGCGGGATTGTCGTAGCACGCAATTTCATCCCATGAACCTCCCCCGTCCCACTCGCCGTTCCTTCCTCAAAGCCACCCTCGCCGCCGGCGTCGCCCCGCTCCTCCTGCCAGCGCGCATCTCGGCCGCGGAGACGAAGCCCAACTCGCGGCTGAACCTTGGTTTTATCGGCATGGGCAAGCAGATGCGCGGGGTGATGGGCGGCTTCCTCTCCAAGGAAAATGTGCAGGGTGTGGCGGTGTGCGACGTGGATACGAATCGGCGCAACGACGGCAAAAAGCAGGTCGAGGATTTCTCCACGAAGAAGAACGACACGAGCTTTAAGGGCTGCGCGTCCTACACGGATTTCCGTGAATTGCTGGCGCGCAAGGACATCGATGCGGTGGTCATCGCCACGCCGGATCACTGGCACGCGATCATCGGCATCGCCGCGGCGCAAGCGGGCAAGGACATCTACTGCGAGAAGCCGCTCACGCAGACGGTCCACGAGGCGCGGGCGCTGGTCGATGTGGTGCGGAAGAGTGACCGGGTGTTCCAGACCGGCTCGATGCAGCGGTCGTCGCGGGAGTTTTTCATCGCGTGCAGCCTCGTGCGGAATGGCGTGATCGGGAAAGTGTCGCGTGTCGAGGCGGGCTTCGGCGGGCCGGGCAAACCTTGCGACCTGCCGGAGCAACCGGCGGAAGTGGGGCTCGACTGGGATCTGTGGCTCGGGCCGGCGCCGATGCGGCCTTACAACGAAATCCTCAGCCCGCGCGGCGTGCACAATCACTTCCCGATGTGGCGTATGTATCGCGAGTACGGCGGCGGCATGGTCACGGACTGGGGCGCGCATCATCTGGACATCACGCAGTGGGGCCTCGGCGCGGACGACAGCGGCCCGATCCAGGTCGTCGCCCCGCCGGACTGGGAGACCGCGCAGTCGGGCGGGAAGCTGATTTACAAGGACGGCGTCGAAGTCACCCACATCGCGGAGAATGGCGTGACCTTCTACGGCAGCGACGGCGAGGTTTTCGTAAATCGCGGGAAGATCCGCGTGACCGTGAAGGGAGTGCAGAAGGCGAAATTTGTGGCCAAGGAAGATCAGCCCGCGCTCAAGGATCAGCTCGCCGCGCTGGAGAAGGAATTCCTCGCCGACCCGAAGGTGAAACTCTACGCGAGCGCCGACCACAAGCAGGATTTCCTCGATGCCATCGCCAAGCGCAGCAAGCCGATCTGCGATGTGGAAATCGGCGCGCGTAGTGTGACCGCCTGCCACTTGCTGAACTTCGCCTACAACTACGGCAAGACCTTCCAGTGGGACCCGGCGACGAACACCTTTGCCAACGGCACGGGTGACGCGAAGTGGCTGAAGCGCGACTATCGTGGTGCGTGGAAGGTGGCGTAACGCCCGAGTTTCTCCAAGACGATGAGCCGGAAGTGGAAGATTGCTGGGATCAATTTCGACCACATGCACATGGGCGACTTGTTGCGCCGTGTGCAGGAGCATCCGCACGCCGAGATCGTCGGCATTTGCGACGAAAACCCGGCGCGAATGCAGAGCGCCATCGCGGCGTTTGGCGTGCCGGCGGAGCGGGTCTTCACCGACTACCGCGCCTGCCTGGAGCAGACGCGTCCGGATTTGGTGATCCTCTGCCCGGCGACGGCCGAGCACGGGCTGTGGACGCAGCGCGTGGCGGAGTACGGGGTGAATATCCTGATCGAAAAGCCGTTCGCGGCGACGCTCGCCGAGGCGGATGCGATGATCGCGGCGCAGCGGGCGAGCGGGAAACTGCTGGCGATCAATTGGCCGACGCGCTGGTCCGCGTGTTCCATCACGATGAAGCGGCTGATCGACGAAGGCACGATCGGCGAGGTGCTGAACGTGCATCACTACGGCGGCAATCGCGGTCCGCTTTTTCATCGCGCCGACAAGGTGCAGTGCGAGCCGACGCCCGAAGAAAAAGCGGCGAGCTGGTTTTACAAAAAGGCGCTCGGTGGAGGTTCGCTCCTCGACTACGCAGGTTATGGCGCGACGCTCGGGACGTGGTTCCAAGCCGGGCGCCAGCCGCTCGAGGTGACCTGCACGGTGGACGAGACGCCGGGGCTCGAGGTGGATGAACACAGCGTCACCGTGAGCCGCTACGCGCACGGCCTTTCCACGATCCAGACGCGCTGGGGCACCTTCACCGATCCGTGGATTTTACAGCCCCAGCCGAAGTGCGGCTTTGTCGTCTGCGGCACGCGCGGGACGATTTCCGCCTACGACTACGCGACGCACTTGCGGCTCCAGACCGAAGAAAAACCCGAAGGGTTCGAGCTGCCGGTCGATGAAGTCGCGGCGCCTTTTCAAGACCCGATCCAGTATTTCATCCACGTGCTGGAAGGCGGAGAATTCGAGCGCGGCCCGTTGCACCCGGAGGTCGCCCGGATCGGCCAGCAGATCGTCGAGAGCGCGGTCCGCAGCGCCCGCGAAAAGCGGACGGTGCCGCTGGCCGAATAGCTTCCTTACACGCCAGGGCGGTAGGCTTTGGAAGCGCCGCTCACTGCATCGATCTGCAAAGTGAAGAAGTTGTTCGGCGGAGCGCTGCCGGTCGGTTTCTCGTTCAGGTTGTGGATCGTGAGGAACCACTTTTCGGTCGGCTTGAGATTGGTTGAACCGTCGGGCATGAAGCGAAAGCAGACGTATTCGTAGTTGCTCTCGATTTTCCGTGGGAGCTTGGGCGCATTCTTATCCTGGCTCACCTGCGACTTCGTCACTTCCTTGGGCCAGCCGGTTGCCGACGTGTCCCCGAGCAGCGAAGAGAGGGCCTTCCCTGCGTTCATGACGATCGACTGCGGCAGCAATTGTGGTTTGTCGAGAGGGACGGCGACGCCGTTTTCGAGAACCTCGAAGACTTGAATGGCCCGGAAGGCGCCCTCCTTGCCGTCTGGCCCTTTGTCCGAGGGGACCTCGGGATCGACGTAGCGGATGAAGCGCACTTCCGCCGCGTGGTTGCGGGCGAGGGCTTGTTGCCGGGCGAGCGAGATCTGGTCGACGACGATCTGCGAGGCCTGGGTCATGTGAGACCCCTTCAGAATCGTGGAAGCCGCGGGCACCGCAAAGGCGGCCACGATGCCGATGATCATGATGACGGCGATCAGTTCGAGGAGGGAAAAGCCGTGGTTTTTGCGGGGGGATGTTCTCATGGGAAGGGGAGGCGTGATTGGCAATGTAAAGACATTGATACCCATCTCGCGCGTCTTTGCCACCCCAAGTTTCGGAATTTCCGCCTCGACACCCTCCGGGGCTGGGCGTGGACTTTCGCCACGATGCCTGCCGCGGAACTCCTCTCCATCGCCGCCCTGAAGCGCCGCACTCTCGAAGGCCGCGTGGAAGCCGCGGTGCATGGCCAGGTCGATGCGCTGGTGAAAAAGGAAACGCGCGACGGCAAACCCTTTTGGGAGCTCACGCTGGCCGATGCCGAGGGCAAGCTGACCCTGCGCGCGTGGAGCGATGCGCCGGCGTTTGCGCTGTGCGAAGGGCTCGCGACCGGCGCCTTCCTCGAAGCGGCGGGCGAATTCACCCACAACGGTTCCTTTGGCCTCGACGCCAAACGCTGGGCGGGCCGCGAGCTTTCCGAGGAAGAGCGCGACACACTGCTCGCCGGGCCGCTAGAGCTGCGCGAGAAGCAGGCGGTCGATTTCGCTCTTATCGAAGACGCCTTGAACGCCACTGCCGACCCGCGCCTGCGGAGCCTCGGGCAGCTTTTCCTCGCGGAATATGGCGCCCGTTTTCGCCGGGCGGCGGCGGCGCGGGGCAATCACCACGCGCGCCGCGGCGGACTCGTCGAACACGTCGCCCAGATGATGCGCAGCGCGCTGGCCATCGCTACGGCGTACCCGCTCCTGAACCGCGACCTGCTCGCCACGGGCGTGCTTTTTCACGACGCCGGCAAGCTCTGGGAAAACTCCCTGCCCGCCGATGGTTTCACCATGCCGTTTGACGAGCGCGGCGAGATGCTCGGCCACATCACGATTGGCATCGAGCTCGTGAATACGCTCTGGCGCAAGCTGCTCGCCACGGCGGAAGCGGCCGCCTTTTCCCAGCTCCAGCCGGCCAGCGAAGACGTGCGGCTGCACCTGCTGCACCTGCTCGCGTCGCATCACGGCGAGCTGCAATTCGGCTCGCCGGTCGTGCCGAAGACGCCAGAGGCGTGGGCGCTTCATTACGTGGACAATCTCGACGCCAAGATGGAGATGATCACCGCGGGTTACGCCACGTCGCGGCAGCTCGCGCCGCGCATTCAGGAGCGGGTCTGGCCGCTGCCGGGGAATCTGATCGCGCCTTTGGAAAAGTTCGCGCCCTCCGAAGCGGACGAGAGCTGAAGCAAGCAGCCACGGATATTCACGGATGAAACACGGATTCCAGAATCCCATCCGTGAAGAGCCGTGTCCATCCGTGTCCTATTTTTGCGCCTGGAGTTCCTCGATGACCGTGAGCGTCTGCTCGACGTTTTCCTCGATGCTGAAACGCGCGGCGAGGGCGAGCAGCCGATGCCGCACCGCCGTCCGGCGCGCCGGATCACGCCAGCGTTCCAGTGCCGTGACGAGCGCGGGGATATCGCTCGGCTCGCCGAGGATCTCGCCATCGGTGCCCGCGGCCATGATTTCGGCAAAGCCATTCGCCGCCGTGGTAATGACGGGCAGCCCGGCCGCGAGCGCTTCGAGGCAGGCGTTGGAAAAGGGCTCGTAGATCGTCGGGAGCACGAAGACATCCGCCGCGGCGAGCAGGCGCGGCACGTCGCTCCGCGGGCCGAGGAAGCGGATGCGCTTTTCCGCGTCGAGCCCGCGTGGGTTTCCTTTCCCGGCCACGAGCAAGGTCACGCCGGACATGCGCTGCACCGCCTCGACGGCGAAACGCAGGCCCTTCCGCTCCCAGCCCGAACCGACGAAAATCGCGACGTATTCTCCATCCGCGAGTCCCAGCTCGGCCCGCACTTCCGCCCGTGCGCCGGGTGTGATCGATTGATGCGGCAAGCCGTTGTGGACCACGGTCATGCGCTCGGCTGGCGTGCCGTAGTGGTCGGTGATCTCGTGCTGGATCATCGCGGAGTTCGTGATGATCCGTCGCGCACCGCCGGTGAAGAGGGCGCGCTCGATTTCGAGGAGCTGGCGATGCTTGGGACTGAGCTGCCGCAGCCACGTCTGCCACACGGGCCCGAAACGTGCGCGTCGTCCCAGCCACGCCGCATGCACGCCATCGCCGGCGCGGTAGAGATCGCACGACCAGACACGCTCGAGGCTGAAGAGCAAATCCAGCGCGTGCCCGGCGCGGATGCTTTCCAGGCCATCGGCAAAAAGCCGCGGACCCCGCGCTTCGATCACGACACGCGGGAGCGAGAGCTGATGCGGCGCGAGCGCCGAGTCCGGCCAGGCCACATCGGAAAAAAGCACGAGTTCGTGTTCGCGGCGCGCCAGTTCCGCCGCGAGGCGCAGCAGGTAAGCCTCGGCGCCCCCGGTGGGCGAGTAACCGCGACGAACGAGGCCGAGCTTCATTTAAGATTTAGCATTTGGGATTTAACATTTAGTGCTTCCGCCCCCGTGACGAGTCCAAGTCACTGCGGCACGGGCTTTCGTCGAATGCTAAATGCCAGATCCTAAATGCTAAATGCCAACCTGCTCTACGCCACCTCTGCCCGCCTCGGCGGCAGTGGGCTGGACGCCGTGGCGCTCGAATCGCTCCGCGCCGCGTATCGCGCCGGCCTGCTGGGAAAGGCCTTGGCGTTCGACAATCGGCAGAGCGAAATCCCCGCGGAACGCATCCGGTCGCTGCGCTGGAATCCGGTGCGGTTGCTCTCGTTTCTCGGCAGCGAGTTTTATTACGGCGCGAAAAAGCATGCGCTCGATCAGGCGGCGGCGCGCGAGTTGGCGAGCGGGAGCTACGACCTCTTCCACGGTTGGTCGGGTGAAAGCGTGCGCAGCTTGCGCGTGGCGCGGGAGCGCGGCGTGCCGAGCCTCATCGAGATCCCGACCTGGCATCGCAACAAGGATCACGTGAAGCCCGCGCGGCTCACGAAAAGCGAGCGCGAGCGCGCCGCGCTGACTGGCTGGGCGGGCTGGAAAAGCCGGCGGCTCATTACGCGCCAGCAGATGATCGAGGAATACGATCTCGCCGACGTGATCCTCGTGCTTTCGCAGAAGGCGGAGGAGACCTTCCTCGTCAACGGCATCGCGCCGGAGAAACTTTTCCGACACCAGCGCGGCGTGGACACCGAGCGTTTCACCCCGGCGGAAAAACCACCGGAAAAATTCCGCGCGGTTTTCGTCGGCGCCGTCATCAAACGCAAGGGCGTGCATCACCTGCTCGAAGTCTGGCGGCGGCTGAATCTCCAGGACGCCGAGCTGGTGCTCGTTGGCGCGGTGCACGAGGAAATCCGTCCGGCGCTCGCGCAGTTTGGCGGGCCGGAGGTGCGGGTCGCGGGTTTTGTGCCGAAGGTCGAGGACTGCTACCGCGCGGCGACCGTCCACGTTTTCCCGAGCGAGTGTGAAGGCAGCGCGAAATGCACTTACGAGGCCGCCGCGTGCGGCCTGCCGCAGATCACCACGCGCGAAGCTGGCGACGTGGTGCAAGATGGCGTGAACGGCCTCATCATCCCGCCGAACGATCCCGACGCGCTCGCGGCGGCGATCCAGCGGCTGTATCGCGACCGCGATCTCGCGGCGCGGCTCGGCGCGGCGGGGCGGCAGCGCGTGGTGGAAAATTTCACGTGGCAACATTTCCGCTCGCGCTTGCTAGAGGCGTACCGCGTGGCGCTGGCGAAGAGATGAAAATCCTCGCGCTCCAGCTCAAGCGGATCGGCGATCTGATCCTGACCACGTCCGCGCTCGCCGCGATCCGCAAAGCCTGGCCGGAGGCGCATCTCGCGCTCGGCGTGATGGACGGCACGGCGGCGCTCGTTCCCGCGATTCCGGCGGCGCAGTCGGCGATCGTTTTTGGGAAAGGTCGCGGTTTTGCGCCGTGGCAGCAGGTGCTCACGGGCGGCTGGGATCTGTGCTTCGATTTCACCGGCACTGACCGCTCCGCATTCGCGACCGCGCTTTCCCACGCGAAGAAGCGGGTCGCTTTCGAAGGGGTGCGGCGCAATCGGCTGCGCGCGCTGGCATACAATTCGTGGAGCGTCTCGGCGGTGCGCGAGGTGCATTCGACGCGGCATTATCTCGATCTCGTGGCGAAGGTCGCGCCGGGCTTCAACAGCGACACCTCCGACCCGCTGCCGGAGCTGGCGCTGCCGCCGGCGGACCGGGAAATGGCGACGTCAACGCTGCGGCAGAGCGGGATCGAAGGCGGCTACGCGCTGCTGCATCCGGGCACGGCGCGGCCGGAGAAATACTGGCTCGCCGATCGCTGGGAGCAGGTCGCGGCGCATCTGCACGAGACTTATGGATTGGCGACCGTCTTCACGTGCGGGCCCGACGAGTACGAGCGCGCGCATGTGGCCGCGATCCCCGAGGCCGACTTTCCGGGAATGTCGGCGATTGTCCGTCCGGCGAAATTGCTGGGCCTCGCGGGGTTGGTCGCAGGCGCGCGGCTCGTGGTCAGTTGCGATACCGCGGTCGTGCATCTGGCGTCGGCTTTTGGCGTGCCGCAGGTCGCGCTTTTCGGCCCGACGAATCCCTTCCACTGGCGACCGTTGCACCCGCGGGCGCTCGTCCTTTCCGCGGCGCAGCCCGAGGCGCCGGTCACCGATTTCCAGCCACGCATGAAGGGCGCGCCGATGGACCGCATCTCGACCGCAGCGGTCATCCGTGCTATCGACTCCCTCCTCGCGTCCCCGCGCTAGACCCACATGGCTTCCAAAAAGATCTCCCGCAAAGACGCGGCCAAAATGTCCTCGATGCAGCTTCTGCGCGTCGGCTTTGAGCCTTACAAACGCCTGCTCGGCTACCTGCGTCCGTATCGCGGACGGTTTTTCCTCGGGATGTTTTTCGGCGCGCTTTTCGGCGTGGCCAATGGCGCGCTGATTTTCCTGATCCGCGTGGTCGTGCCGATCATTTTCCCCGACGGCAAGGCGCAGACCATCAAGCTGCCGAGCTGGATTCCGTTTCAACTTCCCGAGCTCGATCCGCACACGGCTTCGATCTGGGAAGTGGTCGCGCTCTGCGCCAGCATCCCGGCGCTGTTTGCCGTGCGCGGCGTGTTTTCCTACCTCAATGCGTACTGCCTGCTCTGGGTCAGTCAGCGGGTGCTCGACGACATCCGGCAATCGCTCTTCCGCCATCTGCTGGCGCAGTCGCTGGAGTTTTTCAATCGCGCGAAATCCGGCGAGCTCGTGCAGACGGTTTTCAATCAAACGCGCGTCGCGCAGGCCGCGCTGACGCAGATGGCGGGCGACATCGTGAAGCAGCCGATCGCCATCGTCTCGGCGCTCATCGCCCTGCTCGCGACCGATCCGAAATTCACGGTGCTCGCGCTGGTCGTCTTCCCGCTCTGCCTTCTGCCGGTGCTGATCATCGGCAAAAAAGTGCGCACCGCTGGAGCGCGCGAGGAAGATGAAGCGGGCCAGCTCATGGTCGTGATGCAAGAGGCATTTGCGGGCGTGCGCGTGGTCAAGACGCATGCGCGCGAGGACTACGAAGCGGGCCGTTTCAACGAGGCGAACCAGAAGATGCTGCGTTTTGCGATGCGCTGGAAAAAGGCGCAGGAAATAGTCACGCCGATGGTCGAGACGGTGGCTTCGATCGGCATCGTCGCCGCGCTGATTTACGCGTGGAAATATGATCTGGGCGTGGGCCGCTTCTTCGCGCTGAACGCCGGACTGGTGCTGCTTTACGACCCGGCGAAGGCGCTCGGGAAGATGAATATCCTGATGCAGAAATGTCTCGCGGCGACGACCAAGGTTTTCGAAATGCTCGACCGCGAACCGGCGATTCAGGACGCGCCAGGCGCCAAGACGTTGCAGGTCGGGCGGGGCGAGGTGCGATTGGAGAATCTGACCTTCGCTTATCCCGGCAAGGAAGTGCCGGCGGTGCGCGGGATCGACATCAACGTGCCGGCGGGGACGACTTGTGCGCTGGTCGGCGCGACGGGCGCGGGGAAGAGCACGCTCTTCTGGCTGCTCCAGCGTCTCTACGAACCGCAGGAGGGCGCGATCCGGATCGACGGGCAGGACATTCGCAAGGTCACGCAGGCGTCGCTGCGCGAGCACATCGCGATGGTCAATCAGGACTCGTTCCTCTTTCACGACACGATCCTCGCGAACATCCGCTACGGCCGCCTGAATGCGACGCGCGAGGAGATCGAAGCGGCGGCGAAATTGGCGCACGCGCACGAGTTCATCATGGCGCAGTCGCACGGTTACGAGACGGTGATCGGCGACAAGGGCTGCATGCTCTCCGGCGGGCAGCAGCAGCGGCTCTGCATCGCGCGGGCGTTGCTCAAAAACGCGCCGATCCTGCTCCTCGACGAAGCGACCAGCGCGCTCGACTCCGAGACGGAGCAATACATCCAGGAAGCGCTCGAAGTTTTGGCCAAAGGCCGCACCGTGCTGGCCATCGCGCATCGCCTTTCCACGATCCAAAAAGCGGACCAGATCGTGGTGCTGGAGAATGGCGTGATCAAGGAAGTGGGCACGCACGCGACGCTCTTCGCGCAGAGCGGCTACTACCGCCGGCTCTACGATCTGCAATTCAACCGGCACCCGGGCGAAGACGTGCCGCTGGCGGAATTGACCGCGACGGACTAATCTCGACGCTCCGTGAAAATTCCCGCCCTCTTTTTCGCTTCGCTGTTGCTCGTCGGTCCTCTGGCCCAAGCCCAGGAAACCTACGGCACGATCCGCTCGACGACGAAACTCCGCCCCGACGGCTCGAAAAGCACGACGGTTCTCGATCCCGACAAACGCACGGCGGAGGAGACGATTTACGACGCGCGCGACAAGCCGATGAAGAAGATCACCTACCTGCTCGGCGAGAAGGATCTCGCGATCGGGGCGATCTTCGCCGACGGCAAGGGTAACGTGAGTTACAAGGCGAGCTACCAGCGGGACGGCTACGGACGGGTCGTGGAATCCTCGTTCACCTCGCCGGACGGGCGCCACTTGGGCAAACGGGTCTTTAGCTACGGCGCGGGGGATAAGGTGACGCTGATGCAGGACTACGATGCCCAGGGGCAACTGATCACGCCCGCCCAGCCGGTGAAAAAGCGGCGGTGATTTTCCGCAGCCCAGCAGTTCTTCCCATATTCCTATGACTGACCCAACTCGCACCACAGCCCTGACGTCGCTCGATTTCGATATTTCCAAGGAACCCGTGCCTTCGGACCCGGCGGCGAATCCATTCAAGTTGGTCGTCGATCCGGTGATGCGCGTGCGGCTGCGCAAAGCGCTCTTCGATCTGGTGGAAAGCCACGATCAGGAACTGGCGCGGTATGTCGGCGAAGGCAGCCTCGCGCTCGACAGCTACAAGGAATACATCGAGCTCTTCGCCCACAGCATGAAGCAGACGATGAGCAGCCGCGAGGGCGTGGCCTACCTGCTGCAGGCGTGTGGATTCGAGGTCGGTAAGGACGACATCAACCTCACGCCCGAGACGCGCTGGAAGGTGCAGCGCTGAGCCACGGCCGCGGAGGCTGTTATTCGAGGTCGGTTGAGCCTGCCGGGACGGTGATCACCCGGTTCTGGTAGCTGACTTTCAAGAGTGCGCCCTGGCGGGTGACAAGCTTCACGGAGGTGCCGGGAGCGAGCATGATTTTGCCGTAAGTGAGGGCGATCTCGACGGGCTTGGTGAGGAGGAGATTGGTCTTCGCGACCGGGGCGACGGGGAGCGGAGGCACCATCGCGGCGAAGTCATCTGGCGCGGGCACGGGTGCTGGAGCGGGATCGGTCGGTATGTTGGGGAGCGTTCCGGCCATGGGCATGGTTGCGGGCGGCGGCGGGACGGGGACGGGCGGTTCCTTGCCGGGGAGGCCAGCCATGGGGGCCGTGTCGAGAGCGGTGGGCATCGTGGCCATCGGTGCTGCGGGGGCCATCCCTAGTTCGGCGGCAGCCATCGGCGGTGGAATGGCTCCAGCCATCGGTGCGGTTGCGACGGCGGGATCAGCCGGTGCGGGGACCACGGGGGATGGCGCCATCGGCGCTTCGGGGACCGCAGCGGGTGGGGTGGCCGGGGATGGATCGGTCTGCGCGACGGGGGCGATGGGCTCGATCGGCGGGAGAGTTTGCGGTGCGACGGGCGTGGCCTCAGGCATGGCGGCGATTTCTGGGGCTGGAGCGGGCGCCTTTTCCGCAACGGGACTGACGGCGGCAGACTCCGCGGGCGGAGTCGCGGCGATCGTATCCGTCTGCATGGAGCGCTGCGCGAGGTAGAGCGCCCCGAGGATTACGACCCCGAGAACCAGCCCGCGAGCGGTGGCCACGAGCGGAGAGGTGGAGGTGCGGCGCAGCTTCGAGGTGGGCGATTTGCGGGTGATGTCGGGCGAGATCTTGGTGCCGTCGGCGTAGTGCAACCGGCCGCGCCATTCCTTGTGCAGAAGCTGCGGGAATTTTTCCGCGACGGCGGGGAAGAAGTAGTGCTCGGCAGCGGTGCTTTCGCGGGCATCCCAATTGGGAAATTTCACGTCGAGGTAACCGACCAGCACCTGGCAGTGGGCCTTGGCGACGCCGCTGAAATACTGGGCGCCGCTGCTCTGGCAGAGCTCGAAGAAGTGATTCGCCCGGTTTTCTTTCCTCGCCTGGATTTCCGCCGCGAAAAGCTCGGGGTGCAGTCGCGTCCGTTCCTCGTTCCAACTCGCCAGCCGTTCGGAGTTGCTGGCCTCCTCCATGGTGTCGTTCACGAGGAGCGCGGCTTGATCACGCGTGAGGTCGGGAGCAATCGGAGTCCCGAAGTAGCTCAGAAACGCCTTTTGCTTTGGCGTTGCGGGATCGGCCTTGGCCGCGGGCGCTTTTTCTGGCGGCGCGACCTCGATCGCTGGGACCGGCCCGCTCGCGAGGAGTTCGGAGAGTGGGATCCACTTGGACATGCCGGGGCGCCACGCGAAATCCGCCTCCGCCACCGTGCCTTGCTTGAGCAGGGTGCGAGTGGTTTCGAGGCTGAAGGGGCCGGTTTCTTCGCCGTTTTGCAGAATGTAGATGTCCATCGATTCGAAAGGGATAAGCGGGGTGCGGGTGATTTAATAGACGCGAAGTTCGTCGCGAGGTTGCACCATCAGCAAAAATCCCGCCATTGTCGGTTCCGTGGAAAAAATAGGCCGACCCCACAAATTGTCCTAAGAGTACTCCCGGCCTTGGGTCTCCCCGACGTGCGCCACACAGGCTGGCCCGCCAGCGAACCGGAGATGCCAAGTCTCCCCGGCTCGTTAACGGGTTTGATTTCAGCCGTTTGCATCTTACCGTGCAGCTCAGTGAGGCGCCCCCCGCTAACCCAACACAGAACACTATGAGCGATACCAAACCAGTCACGTGGCACGACGATCCGTCCCACTTCCGCAAAACCTCCCGCCGCGAATTCCTCTACGCAGGTCTCGTCGGTGGCCTCGGGCTGACCCTCGGCGATTATTTCAAACTGCGCGCCGAGCAGGCGGCGGTAACGGATGCCATCGTTCCCAAGGCGGAATCGCTGATCCATATCTTCCTTCCCGGTGGTGCAGCCCATCAGGAAATGTGGGACCCGAAACCCTTCGCGCCGATCGAGTATCGCGGCCCGCTTTCCACGGTCGATACCAAGATTCCGAGTGTGAAGTTTTCGCAGTATCTGCAAAACACCGCGAAGATCGCCGACAAGATCACGGTCGTCCGCTCGATGACTCACGGTGAAGCGGCCCACGAGCGCGGCACGCACAACATGTTCACCGGCTATCGTCCGTCGCCCGCGATCCAGTATCCTTCGATGGGGTCGGTCGTCTCCCACGAACTCGGTTCGCGCAACAACCTGCCGCCTTACGTCTGCATCCCCGGCGTGCCGAATGAATTTGCCGGCACGGGCTACCTCTCGACCAGCTACGGGCCGTTCGGTCTCGGCGGCGATCCGGGTAATCGCGCCTTTAAAGTGCGCGACCTGAACATGCACGACGGCATCTCGCAGGAGCGCTTCGATCAGCGCCGCTCGATCCTCTCGACCGTCGATGAGCATTTCCGCACGCTTGAGAAAAGCGACGCGCTCACCGCGATGGACAGCTTTTACCAGTCGGCCTACGCCCTCGTCTCCTCGCAGTCGGCACGCGAAGCCTTCAATCTCTCGGCTGAGCCCGAGAAGATTCGCAACGAATACGGCATGCACGAGGCCGGCCAGCGCATGCTCATGGCGCGCCGCCTCGTCGAGTCCGGCGTCCGTTTCGTCTCGCTGACCTTTGGTGGCTGGGACATGCACCAGAACATCGCCCGCAACATGGAACGCCAGCTCCCGACGTTCGACCAGGCCTATGCAGCGCTGATCACCGATCTCGACCGCCGCGGCATGCTCGACAAGACACTCGTCATGGTGTCCTCCGAGTTCGGCCGCACGCCGAAGATCAACAAGGACGCCGGTCGCGATCACTGGCCGCGGGTTTTCTCCGTGGCCTTCGCCGGCGGCGGCTTCAAGCGCGGCTACATTCACGGCGCTTCGGACCCCACGGGTGCGGAGCCGGACAGCGATCCGCTCACGGTCGAGAATATGGCGGCCACGGTCTTCAATCAGCTCGGCGTCCAGCCCGAAAAGAAGCTCATGTCGTCAGGCGGTCGTCCGCAGGCCATCGTGAAGGACGGGCAGGTCGTCAACGAGCTGCTCGCTTAAACCGCAGACAGTTTCCGTTTCTTTACTCTTAAACGGCGTTCACTACGCGGCGGTGCGGCACCAAGCCTTGCCGCCGCGTTTTGCGCGCCCAGCGCCATCCATCGTTCGTAAAAAATCGTCCCCCATGCTTGAAAGAATCTTCCGAATCAGTGCTGCTGGTTTTGCCGCCTGCCTGCTCACCGCCACGGCCTTTGCGGGTTCACCGCGCCTGACGCAAACCTATCCCGCCGCCGGTCAGCGTGGGGTTGAGGTCGAAGTCACCTGCTCCGGTTCCAATCTTGCCGACGCCAAGGGATTCCTGTTCGACGAGCCGGGTTTTGAAGCCACGGTAGTCAGCGCGGCTGCGGGCAACTTCAAGGCGAAGATCAAGATCCCGGCCAATGCCCGCCTCGGCGAGCACCAGTTCCGGGCGATCACCGCTTCCGGCGTGACCGATGTCCGTCTTTTCTACGTCACACCTTTCCCGATGGTGGAGGAGGTGGAAAAGAAGGATCAGCCGAACGCTGCGCAGCCCGTGGCTTTGGGGGTGACGGCGTTTGGCCGGACACTGGAGGACGATCAGGATCGTTTCGAGATCGAGGCGAAAAAGGGCCAGCGCATCTCGGTGGAAGTCGTGGGCATGCGAGTGCAGACGCAGTCGATGTACGATCCGCACGTTCGCATCACCAAGCCCGATGGATCGGATCTGGCCGACGCGGACGATTCCGCATTTAGCCGCCAGGACCCCGTGATCAGCGTGATCGCGCCGGAAGACGGCAAATACGTCGTCACCATTCGCGACGCCACCAACGCTGGTTCCGGCACCTGCCACTATCTCCTGAACATCGGCACCTTTCCCCGCCCGCTCGCCGTTTATCCGGCCGGTGGTCCCGCGGGCGAGGAGTTGAAGGTCACGCTGCTCGGCGATGCCAGTGGGCCGATTGAGCGGAAAGTAAAGCTGCCCGCGGAGGCGCAGGAGCGGTTCGAGATCTTCACCGAGCAGGACCAGCCCACGCCGCAGCCGAATGTCCTGCGCGTTTCCTACTTCCCGAACGTCCTCGAAAACGGGCCGAACCACGACATCGTCAACGCTCAGAAAGTCACCGAACAGCCGCCCTTCGCGCTGAACGGCATCATCAGCGAGAAGAACCAGAACGATTGCTTTAAGTTCACCGCTCAGAAAGGCCGCGACTACGAGGTCCGGGTCTTCGCCCGCAATCTGCGTTCGCCGCTCGACCCCATCCTGACCATCTACAACGACAAGGGCGCGCAACTCGCGACCAACGACGACAGCGGCAATCCCGACAGCTACCTGCGCTGGAAGGCCCCGGCGGATGGCGAATTCATCATCCACGTTCGCGACCAGCTTTTCCGTGGCGGCCCGACCTTTGTTTATCGTGTGGAAGTCACCTCCATCCAGCCGCGCCTCACCGCCTGGCTGCCCGAGATGACGATCAACCAAAACCAGGACCGCCGCGCTATGGCCGTGCCCAAGGGTAATCGTTACGCCTCGCTGCTGCGCATCAAGCGCGCGGACGTGGGCGGCGCAGTCCAGATCGAGACCGCGGATCTGCCGCCGGGCATCCAGGTGAGCGCCCCAGTCATCGACAAGACCGTGGATACGATCCCGTACGTTTTTGAAGCCGCGGCCGACGCCGAGCCGACCGCCAAGTTCTTCGGCCTGAACGCCAAGCTCACCGAGCCGCCGAAGGACACGAAAGTCGAGAGCGCGATCGAGCACACCGTGGACATCGCCGAGAACGGCAACCAGCGCTCTTACTACAGCATTACCGAGAGCAAACTGCCGGTGGCCATCACCGAGGAAATCCCGGTGAAGATCAACCTCGTCGCCCCGAAAGCCCCGCTGCTTCAGGGCGGATCGCTCGGGTTGAAAGTGAAAGCCGAGCGGAAGAACGACTTCAAGGGCCCGATCACGCTCGCCCTGCTCTACTCCCCGCCGGGCGTCGGTAATGCCGGTTTGCTGACCATGAAAGACGGTGAAACCGAAGGCGTCGTCACGATCAGCGCCAATCCGACCGCGGTCCCGCAGAAGTGGAAAATCTGCATCGTGGGCAGTGCTGATTTTGGCAAGGGCCCGGTCTGGTTCAGCACCCAGCTCGAAGAAATCGAAATCGCCCCGCCGCTCGTCGCCGGGACTCTGGTGCGCACTTTCGTGGATCAGGGTGAATCCACCACGATGCGCGTAAAGCTGGAGCAGAAGGTTCCCTTTGAAGGAAAGGCCAAAGTCCAACTCGTCGGCCTCCCGCCGAACACCACCGCCGAGCCCAAGGAATTCACCAAGGACGACAAGGAAGTGGAATTCACGATCAAAGCCGGGCCGACCGCGCCGGCCGGCCAGCACAAACAGCTCCTCTGCCAGTTCACGCTGGAGAAGGACGGTGACACCATGACCTCGTCCTTTGCCCAAGGCGGCATCCTGCGCATCGACAAAGGCGCCGTCGCGAAAAACGAAGAACCCAAGAAGTAGCACCTCACCCGACTGAACTGCATATGAGCCCCAAAAAACTCACCTCCTTATTTTCCGTCGCCGCGTTGCTCGCTTCCGCGGGCTTGAGCATGGCGGCGATCGAGACCGCCGAACCGCCATTCCAGGTCTTCCCGAACGACGTCAATTTGAAGTTCCTGCGCGATCGCCAGTCGCTCGTCGTCCGCGTGGCCGAACCGAGTGGCGTGATGCGCGACGTGACCACGGAAGCGAAGTTCACCATCGCCGACGGGACGAAGGCCAAGATCGAGAAAGGCGTGGTGCTACCTCTGGCCGACGGCCAGACGACGCTCAAGGTCGAGTATCAGGGCCACTCCATCGATCTGCCGGTGAAGGTCGAGCAGGCGCAGGTCGATGAAGCGGTCAGCTTCCGGCTCGATGTCATGCCCGTCTTCATGAAAGCCGAGTGCAATCGGTGCCACGGCGCGGCGCGTGGCCAGGATGGTTTCCGTCTTTCGTTGTGGGGCTTCGATCCCGATGGCGACCACTATCGCCTGACTCGTGAACTCGCCGGGCGCCGGGTCAATTTAGCCACGCCGGAAGAGTCGATGATCGTCACCAAATCCACCGGGGCGGCCCCGCACACCGGCGGAAAGCTCTTCGAAAAGGACAGCGAGATGGCGAAGACTTTCGTCCGCTGGCTCGCAGCCGGCGCGCCCAATGACAAGCCCGACGTCGCCACCCCGGTCAGCCTCGAAATCCTGCCGAAGAAACTCGTGCTCGAAAGCCCCGGTCAGCAATTCCGCATCACGGTCCGCGCTCATTATTCCGATGGTTCGGATCGCGACGTGACCTCGCTCGCGCTCTTCCTCACGAGCAACGACGGCGCCGCGAAAATCAAGGACGGCGTGATCACCACCGGCCAGCGTGGCGAAGCGTTCGTCATGGCGCGGTATGCCACCTTTACGGTTGGCTCGCAGGTCATCGTCATCCCCAAGGGCCTGAAGTTCGAGTGGCCGCAGATCGAGGAGCGCAATTTCGTGGACGAACTCGTCGATGCGAAACTGCGCAACCTGCGCATTACGCCGAGCGGTCTGTGCAACGACGAGACGTTTCTGCGCCGCGCTTACATCGACATCACCGGCACGGTGCCGCCGAGCGATGAAGTGAAGAAATTCATCGCCGACAGCGACGCGTTGAAGCGCAGCAAAAAAATCGACGAGTTGCTCGCCCGCAGCGAATTCGTGGACGTGTGGGCGTTGAAGTGGAGCGAGCTCCTCCAGATCCGCACCGGCCCGAACAACAACCAGGGCCCGAGCTACAAAGCGGTGCTCAACTACTACACCTGGCTCCGCGAGCAGTTGGAAAAGAACGTGCCGATCAACGAGATCGCGCGCCAGTTGATCAGCGCCAGCGGCTCGAACTTCGAAGATCCCGCGGTGAACTACTACCAGGTCGAGACCGATGCGCTGAAGCTCTCCGAAGACACCGCGCAGGCCTTCTTCGGCATCCGCATGCAATGCGCGCAGTGCCACAACCATCCGTTCGACCGCTGGACGATGGAAGACTACTACGGCCTCGTCGGCTTCTTCACCCAGCTCGGCCGCAAGGTCGGCGAAGACCCGCGCGAAAAGATCGTCTTCAACAACGGGAGCGGCGAAGCCCGGCACCCGGTCGGTGGTCGCGTCATTCCGCCGAAGTTCCTCGGCGGTGAAGCGCCGGACACCAAGGGCAAGGACCGCCGCCAGTTGCTGGCCGACTGGATCGCCTCGCCCGAGAATCCTTACTTCCCGCGCCACATCGCCAACCTCGTCTGGGCGCAATACATGGGCGTCGGCATCGTCGAGCCCGTCGATGACGTGCGCATCTCGAATCCTGCGGCCAATCCCGAGCTGCTCGACGCGCTGGCGAAGAAACTCGTCGAATACAAATACGATCTGCGCCGCGTCGTCCGCGACATCTGCAACTCCCGCGCCTACCAGACCGCCACGCGCCCGAACGAAACCAACGCGCTCGACGACCGTAACTTCGCCAAGGCCACGATCCGCCGCATGCGCGCCGAGGTCATGCTCGACACGATCAGCCAGGTGACCGAGACGCAGGACAAGGAGAAGTTCAAAGGCCTGCCGATCGGCGCGCGCACCGTGCAGATCGCCGATGGTCGCACCACGAACTACTTCCTGACCACCTTCGGCCGCCGCGACCGCGAGACCGTCTGCGCCCGTGAGGAAGTCGGCCCGACGCTCAGCCAGGCGCTGCACCTCATCAACGGCACGACCGTCGAGAGCAAGATCAGCCAGGGCGGCGTGATCAAGAAGCTCATGTCCGCGAATCTCACGCCGCGGGAAATCGCCGGCGATCTATTCCTCCGCTGCTTCGGCCGGTTCCCGACCGATACGGAACTCGTGAAGCTCGAGAAATACTGGGGCGTCACCGAGGAACAACCCAAGGCTTACCACGACATCTTCTGGGCGTTGCTCAACGCCAAGGAATTCATGTTCAACCATTGATCTGAAGTGAAAAAATTCGCCATTCTCTCCGCCACGATCGCCGCCGCGCTCAGCGCCCATGGCGCGGACAAGATCACCTACGACGACCACGTCCTGCCGGTCTTCCGCAATGCCTGTCTGAACTGTCACAACCCGGACAAAAAGAAAGCGGGCCTCGATCTCTCGACCTATCAAGGAACCATCCAGGGCAGCGAGAACGGCAAGGTCGTGCAGTCGGGCAACGCCGCCGCGAGCCTGCTCTTCAAGTGCGTGAAAGGCACCGAGGAGCCGAAGATGCCGCCCAAGGGTGACATGCTCACCGAGGCGGAACTCGGGGTCGTAGAAAAGTGGATCGCTGGCCAGCTTCTCGAAAACGCCACGGGCAAAGCCATCGCCGTGGCCAACAACAACATCGCGGTGGCCGTCGTCTCGCTGGAGCGCCCGGCGGGCCCGCCGCCGATGCCCGGCGATCTGCCGCTCGAGCCTTACGTCCGTACCAAATCGACTAATGCCCTGACCGCGCTCGCGGTGAGCCCGTGGGCGCCGGTGGTCGCGATCGGCGGGCAGAGACAGGTCCTCCTTTACAACACCGAGACGCTCGCCCCGCTCGGCGTGCTGCCTTTCCCGGAAGGCTTCCCCTCGATCATCCGCTTCAGCCGCAACGGCCAGCTCCTCCTCACCGGCGGCGGCCTCGGCGGCAAGTCCGGCAAAGTCGTGCTCTGGGACATCAAGACCGGCGAACGCATCGCCACGATCGGCAATGAATTCGATCAGGTGCTCGGCGCCGACATCAGCGCGGACCAGCAGTTCGTCGCCCTCGGCGGACCGACCAAGCTGCTCAAGATTTACTCCACCAAGGACGGCAAGCTCGTTCACTCGATCAAGAAACACACCGACTGGATCACCGCGGTCGTCTTCTCGCCGGATGGCAAGTATCTCGCCAGCGCCGATCGCAGCGGTGGCATCCAGATTTGGGAAGGTGCCACGGGCAAGGAATTCAACGCGCTCGCCGGCCACAAGGCGATGGTCACGGGCCTCGCGTTCATGCCCGGCGTGCTCGCCTCGACGAGTGAGGAAGGCAAGATCGCGCTTTGGGATGCGAAGGAAGGCAAGCTGATCCGCGATTGGGCCGCGCATGCTGGCGGCGCCGCGTGGGTGGATTTCACACCCGATGGACGCGTCGTTTCCTGCGGCCGCGACAAGCTCGCCAAGGTCTGGGACCAGAACGGCAAACAGCTCGGCAAAACCGAGCCGATGGCCGACATCGCGCTCCGCGCCGTGCTGAGCAGCGACCGCCTGATCGCCGGCGATTGGACGGGCCGGATCAGCGTCACCACGCTCGAAGGCAAGCCGCTCGGCGAGCTGACCTCCAACCCGCCTTCACTCGCCGATCGCACGACCGCGACCACGAAGAGCCTGACCGACGCGCAGGCCGCGCAGCCCGTGTTGCAGCAGCAATTCACTGCCGCCGAAACCAAGCTCAAGGCCGATCGCCTCGCCGCCGCCGACGCCCGCAAAACCGCCATCGCCGCGGTCGAGCAGAAGCGCACCGCCGCCCAGCAGGCGCTCGACGCGCTCAAGGCCGCGCTCCCGCAGACGGAAAAGCGCGTGGCCGATTTGAAGGCCCAGCTACCCGCGCTCCAGCAGTCGCGTGAGGCCGCGGGGAAAGCCGTCGAAGTCGCGCAGAAAGCCGTGACCGACAAGCAGGCGGCCAACGCTCCCGAAGCTGAACTCAAGACCGCGCAGGCCGAAGTGCCGACCAAGACTACGGCCCGTGACGAAGCCCAAAAGCAGCTCGACGCCCGCAAGGCCGAGATCACCAAGGTGGAAGCGGAACTCGGCAAGCTGCGCGGCGAACAGCCCGCGAAGATCGCCGCCGCTGACAAAACGCTCCAGCAAGCCGTGGCGCAAGTGGCCGAGGCTAACAAACCCCCGGCGGCGCCTGTCGCCGCGGTGGTGGCTGCCGAGAAGGAAGTCGCCAACCTCAAGATCGCGGTCGAGGCTAACAACGCGCAGCTCGCCGCCGCGAAGACCGACCTCGAGCGCTGGAAGGTCGCGCAGGTGTTCCAGAACTCCTACAACGCCCGCCGCACGCTGGCCGACAAGCAAGCCCGGTATGCCCAGCTCGTGCAGGCCGTGAAAGACGCGCCGCAGGCCATCGAGAAAGCGCGCAACGATCTCGCGGAAGCGAAGAAGACGACCACCGAGGGGCCGGCGAAGATTCAGGAATCGGAGAAGCAAGTCGCCGCGGCCCGGCAGGTGGTCGATAGCGCCAAGCAGGCGGTTGCCGCAGCGGAGAAGGCGAAGCCCGAGAAGGAAGCGGCGGCCAAGGCCGCGGCCGAAAACGCGCCTCCTACGGGCGACGTCGCCGGCTTGACCAAGAAGATCGCGGATCAGACCGCCGAGATGGCGAAGCTCAAGGCCGACCGCGCGGCTCTCCCGGCGGGCTCGCCGGAGTTCAAGGACTCCGAGGCCAAGGAAGCGGCCCTCAAGGCCGAGCTGCCCAAGACCCGCACCGCGCTGACCGCGGCAAGCGTGAAGAATCTCGAAGCGCCGGAGGTCAAGGCCGCGAAGGCGGCGGCCGAGCAGGCGAACGAGGCGCTCGATGATGCGCGTCGGGCTTTGAAGGTCGCGGTGCAGAAGTCGGCGGCCACGGAAAAAGCCGTGGCCACGACGAAGAAGACCGTGGATCAAGCGACCGCGACTGCGGCCCGTGTGGAGAAGGACTTGCCGCAGATCACCAAGAACGCCGAGACGCAAAAGGTGCAGGCCGAACAGGCGGCGGCGGTGGCGGTGAAGGACATCGAAGCGGCCAAGGCTGATGCGGAGAAGCGCCGCGCCGAATACGAGACGCTCAAGAACGGCGCCCCGAAAGCGGCGTCGCTCGCGGTCCCGCCTTCGAAGTCGTAAGCGGCCCCGTTACTTCAGCAGCCCGCGGAGAAAGTCGTGCGCCTTGGCGAGAGCTCGGGCGCGGTGGCTCTCGCGGTTCTTCACCTCGGCGGAAAGCTGCGCGAAGGTCTCGCAGAACCCTGCCGGCACGAAAAGCGCGTCGTATCCGAAGCCACCCGCGCCGCGTTCGGCGTTGATGATCACGCCTTCGACTGCGCCATCGAAGGCCCCGCGCACCTGACCATCCAGCGCCACGCACATGGCACAGCGGAAGCGCGCCGAGCGGGCCTTGCCCCGGGTGCCTTCCGCCTCCAGCTCGCGGAGCAGCCGGGCGCGGTTGTCGGCGTCGGTCGCGCCGGGGCCGGCGTAGCGGGCGGAGATGACGCCCGGGGCGCCACCGAGCGCGTCCACTTCGAGGCCGGAGTCGTCGCTCAGCACGTAGCCGGGGAAGAGCTGCGACGCGGCCACGGCCTTGATCGCGGCGTTCTCGGCGAAGGTCGCGCCGGTCTCTTCCGGGGCGGGCACCTCGGGGTGCGCGTTCAGGTCGGTCACGTCCCACTCGGCGCCGAGGATGGCGCGGATCTCTTCGGCCTTGTGAGCATTCTTCGTGGCGATGAGCAGGCTGGGCATGGCCCGGAGGATGCCGGACGCGGACGCGGCGGAGCAATCCCGCATCTTGCATCCCACCGGGAGGCGCGGCACAGTGCGCGCCCCGCGCCATGAGCCACGAACGCCGCAAACCCTATCCCTTCGACATCATCGAGCCCCAGTGGCAGGCCCACTGGGAGGCGCAGCAGACCTTTCACACGCCCAATCCCGGCGAGCCCGGCTTTGACGCCTCGCGCCCGAAGTACTACGTGCTCGACATGTTTCCCTACCCCTCGGGCTCCGGCCTGCACGTGGGGCATCCGGAAGGTTACACCGCCACCGACATCCTCGGCCGGTATAAGATCATGCGCGGGTTCAACGTCTTGCACCCCATGGGTTGGGACGCCTTCGGTCTCCCCGCCGAGCAGCATGCGATCAAGACCGGCGAACACCCGGCGATCCAGACGCGCTCGAACGTGGACAACTTCCGCCGCCAGCTCAAAGCCCTCGGCTTCGGCTACGACTGGCAGCGCGAGGTGAACACCACCGACCCCGGTTACTACCGCTGGACGCAGTGGATCTTCCTCCAGATCTACCACTCGTGGTTCAACCCCGCCACGCAGCGCGCCGAGCCCATCGCCGAGACTTACACGGGCGCCGACCCGGACAGCGTGCGCCTCGCCTACGTGAGCGAAGCCCCAGTGAACTGGTGCCCGGCCCTCGGCACCGTGCTCGCCAACGAGGAAGTCGTGGATGGAAAGAGCGAAGTGGGCGGGCATCCCGTGGAGCGTCGGCCCATGCGGCAGTGGATGTTGCGCATCACAGCATACGCCCAGCGGCTGATCGATGAGCTGGAAGGCCTCGACTGGCCGACGGGGATCAAGCTGCTGCAGAGCAATTGGATCGGGCGCAGCGAAGGCGCGGAGGTGCATTTCACGGTCGATGGCTCCGGGGAAAAGATCACCGTCTTCACCACGCGCCCCGACACCCTCTACGGCGCGACTTACATGGTCCTCGCACCGGAGCACGCGCTCGTGGACGCCATCGTCACCGAGGAGCAGCTCGCCGAGGTCGAGGCGTATCGGGAGAAGACCGCGCGCAAGAGCGACCTCGAGCGCACCGAGCTGGCCAAAGAGAAGACCGGCGTGTGGACCGGCGCCTGGGCGCTGAACCCCGTGAACGGCCAGCGCCTCCCCATCTGGATCGCCGACTACGTGCTGCTCGGCTATGGCACCGGCGCGATCATGGCCGTGCCCGCGCACGATGAGCGCGATTGGGAGTTTGCGCGGAAGTATGCGCTGCCCATCCGGCAGGTCGTGTCCGAGAGCCCCACGCTCGGCTTGGGCGGGGGATCGCCGCCCTGCGAGGCGGAACCGCTCGAAGTCTTCACCGGCGAAGGCTTCGCCATTCACTCGGGACCGCTCGATGGCTTGCCGACCGCGGATGCCAAGGCCGAGATCAGCCGCCTGCTCACGGAGCAGCAGCTCGGCTTCAAGACCGTGAACTACAAGCTGCGCGACTGGCTCTTCTCGCGCCAGCGCTACTGGGGCGAGCCCTTCCCCATCGTCTGGAGCGAGGGGAAACACCACGCCCTCGCCGAGAGCGAGCTGCCGCTGAATCCGCCGCCGCTGGACGACTTCAAGCCCACGGGCACCGGCGAACCGCCGCTGGCCAAGGCGGTCGATTGGGTGAAATACCGGCCCATCCACCACGAGCGCGGCAGCGCCGGCACGTCCACCGCCTTCCCACTGCCGTCGCTCGGGTTCATCGAAGGCGCCGAGCAGGACGGACCCGTCGCCACGCGCGAGACGAATACCATGCCCCAGTGGGCGGGGAGCTGCTGGTATTACCTGCGCTATTGCGACGCGCAGAATGCCAGCCGGTTCGTCGGTGAGCATGCCGAGAAATACTGGATGGCGACCAACGGCAAGCCCGGCGGGGTCGATCTCTACGTAGGCGGCACGGAGCACGCCGTGTTGCACCTCTTGTATGCCCGCTTCTGGCACAAGGTGCTCTTTGACCTCGGCCAAGTGAGCACGCCCGAGCCCTTTCAGCGGCTCGTGAACCAGGGGCTCATCATGGGCGAAGACGGGCAAAAGATGTCGAAGAGCCGGGGGAATGTCGTGAATCCCGACACCGTGATCGACGCCTATGGCGCGGACGCCTTGCGCTGCTACCTGATGTTCATGGGGCCGCTGGAGGCCTCGAAGCCCTGGAGCATGAATGGCGTGGAGGGCATCAACCGCTTCCTCGCCCGCGTGTGGCGTCTCGGGCTGGAGGAGAATCAGGCGGGCGAATGGGTGGTCTCGCGCGCGGTGCAGGACGTGGCGCCGGACAAGGCGCAGCTCAAGGTCTTGCACGCGACGATCAAGAAGGTGGGCGAAGACATCGAGGCGCTGGCCTTCAACACCGCGATCTCGCAGATGATGATCTGCGTGAACGCCTTCACGAATGCCAACCCGCGCCCGCTCGAAGCGCTGCGCGTGCTGGTCCAGGTGCTGAACCCCTTTGCCCCGCACCTCACCGAGGAGCTGTGGGCGCGGCTCGGCCTCGGGCGCAATGGCGTCTTCCCGCTGGCCCGCGAGCCGTGGCCCGCTTACGACCCGGCGCTACTCGTGGAGGACGAGATCGAGATCCCGATCCAGGTGAACGGCAAGCTGCGCGACAAGATCGTGGTGAAGAAGGAGGCGACGAAGGAGGAGGTGGAGGCGGCGGCGCGCGCTTCCACGAAGATCGCGGAGTGGACCGCGGGCAAGGAGATCAAGAAGGTGGTGGTCGTGCCGGGCAAGCTGGTGAACATCGTCGTGTAACTCCGGCCCGGATCGGCGCGTCTTTGGCCGTGAGTCGAGCGAAGTAACTACACAACTTCGCCCGCTCAGCGGCGTTATCCGTCAACCAGCTTATGAAACGCAATCAATGGCTCCTCATCCTTGTTCTCGTGCTCCTCGTGGGGAACGTCGCGTTCTACTATTGGAACAACTGGGGGCTGATCACCATCCACGCCGAAGACCGGCCGCTCTCGGAGATCATGCGCTCGATCGAGAAGCAGGGCGGGGTGACGATCAAGACGGATATGGACGCGACGATGCCTGTGCGCATGCATGTGGACAAGGTGAAGGTCTCGGAAGCGATGGAGACGCTCAGCGTGCTCACGGAAGCGCGCTGGCGGCTGACGTATTTCGTGGCCGGGGATAAAGGAGCGATCAGCAACGCGCTCGGAACGATCGCCGCCGGAGACCGCCCGAAAGGCTGGAAGACGCTCTACATTCCCGCCCCGCAGGTCGGCCCCGAGCAAGCCGTGCTGCCGGACCCGCGCCGCGACACCTGGGACGTGAAACCCGCGACCGAGGGAACTCTGCAAGCCTATCTGCAGCAGGCCGCGAAGCACGTTACCGCGAGCTTCGTCGTGCCCGACGAATGGAATCCCGCGGTGAAGAATGCGCCGAAGTCCGGGGCGATCACCAAGGCGCTGCCCAAGCTCGTGAGCGCCGCCAACGGGCAATACGAGGAGGTCTTCATGATCACGCGCGGCGGCCGGCGTGACCGCGGGGGCGATGGCCCAGAGGATGGCGACGGCCCACGCTTTGCGTCCTTCGATGGTGGCGGCAGCCGCGGGGGCTTCGATCGCGAGGCCATGGAGGAACGCACGCAAATCGCGATCAATAAACTCCCGCCCGCCGACCGCGCCGCCGCGCAGAAGGAGCACGACGAGCGCAAGGCGTTCTTCGAGGAGATGCGCAATCTGCCGTCCGATCAACGCATGGCCAAGATCCAGGAGATGATGAACAACCCGGCGATGGAGGAGCGCATGGAGAAGGGAATGTCGGCCCGCGACGGCCGGAGTTCGCCCAAACAAAAGCTGGATCGCGCCCGCAAGTATCTCGATCGCAAGGCGCAGGTGAAGGCCAAGGCCGAGGGCGGCGGCGCTCCCGGCGCGCGCCCCTGACCTATGAAGCGCCCGCTTTTCCCTACGCGCCGCGGCTTCACAGTGCTGGAGCTGCTCATCGTCATCAGCATCATCGCGCTGCTCGCCGGGATGATCTTCCCGGTCACGGCCGGCATGGTGGAACGCGCCCGCACGACCCGCTGCATGGGCAACCTCCGCCAGCTCGGCATGGCCGCCAATTCCGCCGCCGATGACAACGACGGGCGCTTCCCGGTGATCGAGATCGACGCCTCGCAACCGATGCACGAGCCCGAGGACAACGCGCTGCCTTTGAGCGAGGTCTTCAAGAAATACGGCATCACCGAGGGTGTGCATCAGTGCCCCTCGGACCTGAAAGCTGCGAACTGGTTCGCCAAGACGGGGAGCAGCTACATGTGGCAACCCTACGCAGAGGACGAGCCGAAGGCGGCGATCTCGATCTATACGCGCCGCGGGCAATTCCCCGGGCGGCAGTCGCGCGTGCGGCTCGCCACGGACTACGAACCGGTGCATGGCGCCGAGGCGGTCGGTGGGCGGAAGCGCTCGCAGACGCTCTACGCGGACGGGCACGTGACTTTGCGCTGAGCGTAAAATCCCGCCCGCGCGAGGCATCCAAGGATGAGCGTTGCGGCGGAATAGCATTGCTGTTACCAGTCCGCACCGCATGGCCCACGAATCCCAGCCTCAAACCGCCATCCTCGCGCTCGAAGGGGAAGTCGATCTCCATCGTTCCCCGGAGGTAAAGGAGACGCTGGACCCGCTGATCACGAAGAAAGTGACACGCATCCTCGTGGACTTCTCGGCGGTGACCTACATCGACAGCTCCGGCCTCGCGACGATGATCGAGGCGCTCCAACGCATCCAGAGCTACGGGGGGAAATTCGCCATGTTTGGGCTGCGCGACAGCGTGAAGGCGGTCTTCGAGATCGCGCGCCTCGACCAGATCTTCCGCCTCTTCCCGGACGAAGCCGCCGCCGTCGCCGGCATCTGATCCGCACTTCGGTGCATCTCTGGAGGGGCTGGGCTGCGAATTACCTTCGCATCTCATGAACACCGGAACCCCCATCGCCCTCGCCGCGCTCCTCGCCGTCTTCACGACGGGCTGCGCCAGCACCAAACCGTCGTCCACTTCCACCGTGAAACCGAAGACCTCCGCCGCGCTCCGCCCCGTGCCGAAACTCGATCTGCCGCGCTTCATGGGCGACTGGCGAGTCATCGCGAACATCCCTTATTTCGCCGAGAAGGACTGCGTCGATTCGATCGAGAGCTATGCGCTGCGGCCCGATGGGAAGATCGACAACTGGTTCCGGTTTCGGAAGAAGAGCTTCGAGGCGCCGCAGCAGAAGATGACCGCGCTCGCGTGGGTGCATGACCAAGAGACGCAAGCCGAGTGGCGCGTGCGGTTCTTCGGGCTGATTACGGTGAAGTATCTCGTCCTTGAGGTGGACCCTGCCTACCAGTGGACAGTGATCGGCCACCCTTCGCGCAACTATGGCTGGATCATGGCCCGCGGCAAAACGCTCCCCGACGAGACCTACGAGAAGATTCTCGCCCGTCTGCCGAAGCACGGCTACGACCCCGCGCAGTTTAAGCGAGTGCCGCAACTTCCCAACCAGATGGCCTGGCTGCATTGATGCGCTTACTTAAGCGCGTCGAGGGCGGCATTGACGTTGGCGACGTGCGTGGCCGGCGAGACGCTCAAATCCCGCCACACGATCTTGCCATCCTTCACGAGGAAGGATTGTCGCTTCGTAAAGCCGAGGAAACTCGGCACGCCGAACGCGTCGGCGACCTTGCCGTCCGCGTCTGCGATCAGCGAGAAGGGCAGCTTGTATTTGTCGCGAAACTTCCGCTGCGCCTCCGGCTTGTCGGTACTCACGCCCAAGATCTGGACACCGCGCACCTTCAGCCCGCCAAAGGAATCACGCAGGCTGCAGGCTTGGCTCGTGCAACCGGGCGTGTCGGCCTTGGGGTAGAAATACACCAGAGTCACGCCGCGCTCATAGACATCGGCGAATTTGATCGTCGCCCCGTTTTCGTCGAGCGCGCTCGGCGTCGGCGCGGGCAAACCGACTTCGATGGCGGACGCGGATTGGAGGCCGAGGAACGTGAGGAAAGACATGGCGAGAATCAGGAAGGGTTTCATAACCCATACAATGCGAACAAAGTAAGCGCCCGGATGCCTTTGGCAGACGTTTACCGCAAAAGTGGCGGAAAATTTATCCCGCTGCATCCATAAGCCCATCCACGCCGCATTGAACCCCGTGCATCCCGATCCAACTGCCACCCCTCAAACCAGTGAACCTCCCTGGCGTCGCCTGCTCATCACCGTGCGGCAGTGGTTCGATTCCGATTATTTCCCCGAAGGCGCCGAAGCCGTCCGCCAGCGCCCGAATCGCTTCGAGTTCCGCCGCTCGTTGCCGTTCGTGTTTCTGCACGCCGGCTGCCTCGCGGTAATCTGGGTCGGCTGGAGCTGGACGGTCGTCGCCGTCGCCGCGGTGCTCTATTTCGTGCGAATGTTTGCCATCACGGGCTTCTACCACCGCTACTTCTCGCACCGCACCTTTCGCACTTCGCGCGTCATGCAGTTTGTCTTTGCCGCTCTTGGCAACACGTCGGTGCAGCGTGGCGCGCTGTGGTGGGCTTCCGTGCATCGCCATCATCACCAGCACGCGGATCAGGAAGACGACGTGCATTCGCCGGGGCTCACGGGTTTCTGGTGGGCGCACATCGGCTGGATGACGAGCAGCAAAAATTTCCCGACCGATTACAAAGCCGTGCGCGACCTCGCGCGGTTTCCCGAGCTCGTCTTCCTCAACCGCTTCGACCTTGTCGTTCCTGCGGTCTTCGCCGCGCTGCTTTATGGCGCTGGAGAAATACTGCGCATCTTCGCCCCGGGCCTCGGCGTGACCGGCGGGCAATTGTTCGTGTGGGGATTTTTCATCAGCACCGTCGTCCTGCTTCACGGCACGCTTTTCATCAATTCCCTCGCCCACGTTTTCGGTCGCCGCCGCTTTGCCACCACCGACGATAGCCGCAACAGCCTGCTCCTCGCGCTGATCACGCTCGGCGAAGGCTGGCACAACAACCACCACCGCTACATGGGCACCGCGCGTCAGGGTTTCTATTGGTGGGAAATCGACATCACCTTCTACGGACTGAAAGTGCTGTCTTGGATGGGCCTCATCTGGGACTTGAAGCCCGTGCCGCTGAGTGTGTACGCCGAGGCGGGGGGACAGCGCGAACTCGCCAAGGCAGCCTAACACCCAGCTCCCCCCGACCGTGCCCACGCTCGCTATCATCGGAACAGGCATCGCCGGGCTTGGCTGCGCGCATTTTCTCCGCGAGCGCTACGACCTCACGATCTTCGAGCAAAACGACTACGCCGGCGGTCACACGAACACCATCACGGTCGATGAATACGGCCGCCCGATGCCGATCGACACGGGCTTCATGGTCTTCAACCACGTCACGTATCCGAACCTCACGCGGCTCTTCCGCGAACTCGACGTGGAGACAAAGCCGACGGAAATGTCCTTCAGCGTGCAGCACATGCCGACCAATCTCGAATACAACGGCGGCAGTCTGAACCTGCTCTTCGGTCAGCGCCGCAATCTCCTGCGGCCGCGCTTTTGGCGCATGCTCACGGCGATCAATCGCTTCAACGCCGAGGCCGTGCCTGCGCTGAGCGAGGAGAAGTGGGCAAGCTACAGCCTGCGCGATTACATCGCTGAGCGCGGCTACGGTGAGGACATGCTGCACCACTATCTCGTGCCGATGAGCAGCGCGGTCTGGAGCACTCCGCCGGAGCTGATGCTCGATTTTCCCGCGATCACGCTCCTCCGCTTCTGGCACAACCACGGCTTCCTCGGCCTGCACACGCAGCATCCGTGGTTCACGGTGGTGAATGGCGCGAAATCCTACGTGCAAAAAATCACGGCGCCGTTTCGCGACCGCGTGAAGCTCGGGCGCAAGGCGGTGCGGGTTGCGCGGAGCGGGGAAAAAGCGCAGGTCGCGTCTGCGGACGGCGCGGTTCTTGAGTTCGACAAGGTCATCCTCGCCTGTCACGGCGACCAGGCGCTGGCCCTGCTCGCTGATCCGACCGATCTCGAAGCGCGCCTGCTCCGCGAATTCAAATACCAGCCTAACACCGCGACGCTGCACACCGACGAGTCCTTCATGCCGCGCACGCGCCGCTGCTGGGCCTCGTGGAACTACCGCATCGACGCCACCCTCGACGGTCGCGTGCGACCGACCACGCACTACTGGATGAACCGCCTGCAAGGCGTCTCCGATCGCGCGAATTACTTCGTTTCGCTGAACTGCCACGACCGCGTCGCGCCCGAAAAAGTGCTGCGTCGCATCGACTACGAGCACCCTATTTTCAATCTCGCCGCCATCGCTGCGCAGAAAGAACTGCCGCAACTCAACCGCCTCGCGCCCAGCCAGAGCACTTACTTCGCGGGCGCCTGGTTCAAATACGGCTTTCACGAAGACGGTTTCACCAGCGCGCTAGCATGCGCCCGCGCCGTCACCGGCGAACCCATCTGGTCATGAACTCCTGCCTCTACGAGTGCGATGTCATGCACCACCGGCTCGAGCCGAAGGAAAACCATTTCCGCTACCGCATCTTCATGTGCGCGTTCGATCTCGATGAGATCGATGCCCTCGCCGCCCGCATCCCGTTCTTCAGCCGCAATCGCTGGAATCTCTACACCTTCCGTGACAGCGATCACCTCCCGCTCGGCCGGGCAACCGTGAAGGAAAACCTCGCCGAATTTCTCCAGCAACACGGCATCCGATTGCCCGCCGACGCTCGCATCACCCTCGTCACCCTTCCTCGCGTGCTCGGCTACATCTTCAATCCCGTCTCCTTCTTCTTCTGCCACGAAGCCAGTGGCGCGCCGCTCTGCGCCGTCGTGCAAGTGGGGAACACGTTCGGCGAGATGAAGCCGTATCTACTGCGCGAGCCTGCGGGTGAAAATTACTTCCGCCTCATCACGCCGAAGCACTTCTACGTCTCGCCCTTCTCCGCGCTCGATCTCGCGTTCGATTTCAAGTTGCGCGTGCCCGGCGAGACGCTCGACATCCACATCGACGATCGTGAAGGCGACCGCCGAGTCCTGCTCAGCGCGCTCACCGGTAAACGCGCGCCCTGCACCGCCGCGCAACTCGCGTGGTTCACGATTAAGTATCCGCTCATCACGCTCAAAGTCATCGGCCTCATCCACTGGCACGCGCTGCTCCTCTGGATGCGCCGCCTGCCGTGGCATCGCAAAGCCGCCAATGCCGGACTGCAGCGCGAAATTCTCCGCCCCCATTCCTCCCTCGCCACCAAAACGCCATGAACGAAACCCTCGAAGCCCACGAATCCACGCTCACGGTCAACGAGCGGTCCGCACCCGGCTTGTATCAGCGCCTCGTTGTCGATGCGCTTGGCAAAATGACCGCGGGCTGCCTGCGACTTGAATTGCCCGATGGTGAGATCAAAATCATCGGCACGTCGGGCGCGGCGGTCAGCGCTACGATGCGAGTGCGCAACGCGGCTTTTTTCCAAAAATGCGTGCTCTTTGGCGATGTCGGATTTGGTGAAGCCTACGTGGATGGTGATTGGGAAACCGATTCGATCGAACGCGTCATCGCCTGGGCGATCCATAACGTCGAAAACTCGCCATCGATGTCCGGGTCCACCTCCCGCGCTTTCGCGCTGAACCTGCTCAAATACTACAACCGCGCCCTGCACCTGCTCCGCCCGAACAGCCTTGCGACCAGTCGCCGCAACATCGCCGAACATTACGATCTCGGGAACGATTTCTACCGCCTCTGGCTCGACGAAACGATGACCTACTCGAGCGCACGCTTCACCGCGCCGGACCAGTCGTTGCGCGAGGCCCAGGTCGAAAAATACGACGCGCTTTGCCGCCAGCTTCGGCTCCAGCCAGGCGATCATCTCCTCGAGATCGGCAGCGGCTGGGGTGGTCTCGCCTGCCACGCCGCCCGCCACTATGGTTGCCGCGTAACGACCGTCACGATCTCCGAGGAGCAATTCAAATTCGCCCGTGAACGCTTTGTCCGCGAGGGTTTGGCGGAACAGATCGAGATTCGGCTGCAGGACTATCGGCACATTACCGGGAGCTTCGACAAGGTCGTCTCGATCGAAATGATGGAAGCTCTCGGCGACCGTTACCTCGAAACCTACTTCGCAAAAATCAACGAAGTGTTGAAGCCAGAGGGCTTGGTGGCCCTGCAATACATTACCGTCCCCGACAGCCGTCACGCCGAGTTGCGCCGCGGTATCGACTGGATTCAAAAACACATCTTTCCCGGCTCACTGCTCCTCAGCGTGGGCCGCGTGAACCAGGCGCTCAATCGCACTGGCGATCTCTTCCTGCATCACTTCGAAGACCTTGGTGCCAGCTACGCGAAGACGCTGCACGTCTGGTGGGAGAATTTCAACGCTCAGCTCTCCGAGGTGCGCGCAATGGGCTTCGACGAACGATTCATTCGCAAATGGAACTACTACCTTCAGTACTGCGAGGCCGCTTTTGCCAGTCGCAACATCAGCGTTGTCCAGGCGGTCTATACGCGACCAAACAACCAGTCGCTCCATCGCCCGTTTTGATCCGATGAGCACCCGACCTGTCAATGTCGCCAAAGTCGAGCGGATCATCGCCGGTTTCGCCGCCGTCGCGCTTCTCGCCAGCAGTATCCGCGGGCGGCACCCACTGCGCCTGCTCGCTGCGGGATGCCTGATCTATCGAGCATTTAGCGGCCATTGTTATGGCTACGAATGGACGGGAATCAGCACCTGCAAACTTCCGCCCCGCGCATGATCTGGTTCCTGCGCATCGCCGCGATCGTCGTCCTGCTCGCGATGCTCGCCGTTACTTCCTGGGCGAGTAGTCACGTGGCGCTGTGGAAAATGCCCCGCGAGGTCGCCACCCATCCGTGGTTCATTGCCACGCTCTTCGACACCTACTTCGCCTTCTTCGCGTTCTGGGCGTGGGTCGCTTACAAGGAGACGAGCAATCTCGCGCGGGTCGCGTGGCTGGTGGCGATCATATTTCTTGGGAATATCGCGATGGCCATCTACGCACTGCGCGAACTCTTCCGAGTGCCCGCCACAGCTTCGATCGAAGACGTGCTGCTGCGCCGAAAATGACTGCGACTGAGCCGACCGCAGCCGCAACTCCTCCTGCTGGAACTTTCTGGCAGCGTCGCGTCGTCACGCCGCTCGTCAACCAGCTCAAACAAGGCATCACGCCGGAGAAACTCGCGCTCACCATCGCGCTCGGCGGCTTGATCGCCGTATTCCCAATTCTCGGTTCGACCACGATTCTTTGCGGCCTCGCCGCAGTCGCGTTGCGGCTCAACCAGCCCATCATCCAACTCGTTAATTACCTCGCCTACCCGCTGCAACTCGCCCTGCTCATCCCCTTCTACCGCGCCGGTGAATGGCTACTCGGCCGCCCGCCGGTGCCCCTGAATATCCCGCTGCTCTTCGAGCGCTTCGCAGCGGATGTCGGGAAGTTTTTTGCGGACTTCGGGATGATCGCTGTTGGCGGAATTTTGGTCTGGCTCATCACCGCGCCGCTCGCGACCGGGGCGATCTATTTCATCGTGCGCCCGCTGCTTCGCGCGCTCGCCGCGCGCATCCAGAATCCGCTCCGCGGCGCATCTTCGAGTATATGATCACCTGGCTGCTCATCGGTTTGCTCGTCATGTTCGTCGTCTTCGGCCTCGTCTGGGCGGTCGGCGTGAACATCCGCAACTACTCGTTTCTCGACGTGATCTGGAGTTACGGCGTCGCCATCCTCGCACCGATCTATGCCTTCGCCGGCCCCGGGAATTTCGAGCGCAAGCTGGCCTTCACCGCGCTCGGCGTCGCGTGGAGTCTCCGTCTCGGCACTTACATTTTTCTCCGGGTGCTACGGCACCATCCGCAGGAAGACGTGCGCTACGAAGGCCTGCGCCAGCGCTGGCCGGGCAGTGGGATGTTCCTGCTCTTTCACGAACTACAGGCGGTGATTGTCCTCATCTTCTCGCTGCCCTTTCTATTCGCCGCGTGGCGCGAAATGCCTCTGCAAATTCCCGACTTCATCGGTCTCGGCATCGTCGTCATCGCGCTGCTAGGCGAAAGTCTCGCCGACCGCCAACTCAAGCACTTCAAAGCCGATCCTGCGAACAAGGGTCGCGTCTGCGATACCGGCCTGTGGCGCTACTCGCGGCATCCGAATTACTTCTTCGAGTTCCTCGTTTGGGTCGGCTTCGCGCTCGCCTCGCTCGATACGCCGCACGGCTGGATCACGCTCCTCTGCCCGCTGCTCATGTATTACTTCCTCACGAAAGTCACCGGCATCCCGCTCACCGAGGAGTATTCGCTGAAGAGCAAAGGCGACGCGTATCGCGAGTATCAGCGCACTACGAGCGCCTTCTTCCCTTGGTTCCGCAAAGCATGATCAATCTCGACTCCATCCTCGAATCGAACGTCGTTCCCGACCCGCTCATCCGCCTCGGCATCCGCCACCTGCTCGGCGAAACGCTGCGCGAAAAATGCAGCGGGAGCGTCGAGGAACGACAGGCGAGCTTGCAGGCCCACATCGACGGCTTGCGCCAAAGCCCGATCGCCATCGAGACGCGCGCGGCCAATGAACAGCACTACGAAGTGCCGACGAGCTTTTATCAATACGCGCTCGGCCAGCGGCTGAAATACAGCTCCGGCTACTGGCCCGAGGGCGTCACGACGCTCGACGAGGCCGAGGAAAGAATGCTCGCGCTGAGCTGCGAGCGAGGAGAACTCCGCGACGGCCAGCGGGTGCTCGAACTCGGTTGTGGCTGGGGTTCGCTGTCGCTCTGGATGGCGGAGAAGTATCCGCAGTCGCGCATCACTGGCGTTTCGAATTCGCGCACGCAGAAGGAGCACATCGACGCCGAAGCGGCGCGCCGCGGGCTGACCAATCTCACGATCGTCACCGCCGACATGAACGTCTTCGACATCGCCGAGGCCTTCGACCGCGTAGTGTCGGTCGAGATGTTCGAGCACATGAAAAATTACCAGCTCCTGCTCGCAAAAGTCGCCCGCTGGCTCGCGCCCGGCGGCAAGCTTTTCGTGCACATCTTCACGCACCGCGAGATCGCGTATCACTACGAGGACAAAGGGCCGAGCGATTGGATGACGCGCTACTTTTTCGCCGGCGGACAAATGCCTTCACACGACACGCTGCTGCATTTCCAGGACGACGTGCGGCTCGAGGCGCGCTGGGCGGTGAGCGGCACGCACTACCAAAAAACCGCCGAGGCTTGGCTGCGAAACATGGACGCACACCGCGCCGAAATCCTGCCGCTCTTTGCGCAGACCTACGGTACCGAGCAGACCACGCGCTGGTGGGTGTATTGGCGCGTCTTTTTCCTCGCTTGCGCCGAACTGTGGGGCTACCGCAGCGGCGAAGAGTGGATCGTTTCGCACTATCGCTTCATCAAACCATGAACACATTCCACCTCTTCGCCCGACCACTTCTCTTCGTTGGTTTGTCGCTGTTGCTGACGGTCGCCAGTTTCGCCGCCAACCAAGCGGAAGAAGCCGAAGCCCGCGGCGATGCCTTCGACGCGCAGCTCAAGACCAAGGAAGCCCTTGCCGCTTATCTCGACGCCGAAAAGCTCGGTGCGAAAGACGCGGAGATTTACCGCAAGATCGCCCGCGAGTACGCGCTGGCGATTGTGGACACCGGGTCGAAAGCCGAACAAAAGGAACTGGGCCTGAAAGCGGTCGGATATGCGCAAAAGGCTGTGGCGACGAATCCGCGCGACGCCCAAGCCCATCTTGCGCTGGCCATCTGCTACGGCCGCGTCGCTCCGCTGCTCGATAACAAAACGAAGATCGCCAATTCCAGGCTCGTGAAGGAGCACGTCGAGAAGTCCATCGCCCTCGATCCGGCCGACGACTACGCCTACCATGTGCTCGGCGCGTGGCATTACGAACTCGCCGGGTTGAACCCATTGCTGCGCGCCGTCGCGCAACTCGTCTATGGCAGCATCCCGCCCGCGTCGTACGACATCGCGGTGAAGAACTTCAAGAAGGCGATCGAACTGGCGCCACAACGGGTCTCGCATCATGTCGAACTCGGCCGAACCTATGCGGCGCTCGGCCAGAAGGATCTCGCGCGGGCCTCGATCAACAAAGGCCTGGCGCTTCCAAACCGCGAAAAGGACGACGGGGATACGAAACAGCGGGGACGCGCCGCTTTGGCGAAACTCTGAGTCGTCGCCGAGTGGGAGCTAGTCGCCGATCAGGACGATCGGACCAGTTGCCTTGGGCACGCCACCCGCGGGCTCCACGCTGATCGCAAACTTGGCGACCTTTTTCACTGGCTGATCCGGCGTGAAGGCCACGCGAGCGATGCCATCTTCGCCGACTGGCAGGATGCCGCCATTCACGGGATTCGGATACTTCGGATCGATGACCCAGAGCTGGTAATCCTTGCCGGCTTCGGCACGCGGAAGATTGGCGAGCTTCACGATGCCGCGCTGACTTTGCGGGTCCCAGACGATCACGGCGGTGGCCTTGGAGTAGGCATCCACTTGCGCGGCGAGCGTGGCGATTCGCACCCGGGCCAGGGCATCGCGGCCGCGCAGATCCTGCGTCTCGGTGAGCAGGGAGGCTGCCTCTTTTTGCAGCTCGTTGCGTTCGTACCAAAATGCCGCTGTGCTGACGGCAAATCCGGCCGCCAGAGCCCACGGGAGAATGCCAAAACCGCCCGACTGCACGGGTGCGCTGGACGCTGGCTTACTGGCTGCTGCTTCCGCGCGAATTTCGGAAAGGATGCGCTGGCGCAGCTCCGGCGGGGGTAATTTCCGCGGTGCCGTATGAGCCAGAGCGGCGGCTGCTTCGCGCAGTTCACCGGTCAGCGCGCGCAGCTCGGGATTGGCGGCGAGTTCGGCCTCGAAAGCGCGGATGGTCCCGGCATCGAGAGCGCCGAGGGCGTATTCGGAAGCAAGATCCTGCTGGTGCTCGTCGATCATGCGGCCTCCTTCAGAAAATCCCGCAGCTTGAGCAGGCCGCGGCGGATGCGCGCCTTAATCGTGCCGAGCGGGGCGCCGAGCTTCTCCGCGATTTGCTCGTGGGTGAGGCCGCCGAAGAACGCGAGTTCGACGGCCTGTTTTTGCTCCTCGGGAATTTCCTTCAGCGCGGAACGCACGAGCGCTCCATCTTCGCGGCGTTCCGCTTCACCGGCGGAAACTTCGTCGGCCTCGGCGAAGTGGCTGAACTCGACGGTCGCCTTTTCCATGGTGCGCTCGATCCGCTGGCGCACGCGCAGGCGGTCGATCGCTTTATTGCGCAGGATCATGACCGCCCAGGTGAAGGCGCTGCTGCGCGCCGGATCGTAGGTCGAAGCTCGCCGCCAGATGTGCGCGAAGCCTTCCTGCAGCACGTCCTCCGCTTCCTTTTCGTCGCGCACCATTTTCAAGATGAAAGAGTAGAGGCCCGGCGAAAAGCGGTCGTAGAGCGCGCCGAAAGCCACCTCGTCCCCGGAGGCGATGCGGACGAGCAATTGCGCGTCGAGCTGGCGGTCGGCTTCTTTGGTGGAGGTCATGGGTGAGCGTGTGGCGCGGGGCAAAACGGGCGCATGGACGCCCCGCGCGACAGGTTCAATGGCGCAGGAGAGTGTGGCGTTCCACGGCAGTTGGCAAGAGGCGAGCACATGGAATTAGACGGCTCAGCGCCCCGCAGAGATGCACGCTGCTTTCCGGAGCCGCGAATGATTTAGTGGCGCCATGTCATCGCGTCGCTGCTTTCTGCTCTTTTTTCTGATCGGCTCGGCTCTCGCGGGCTGCACCGCTTCCAGTTTGGCCGCCGACTACGGTGCCAAAGTGGTCTTCAAGAAAAGCGTCCCACAGGCGTTTCCAGACTTTGTGCTGACTTATCTTGGTCAGCGCAAAGTCGCCTCGGAGAAGTTCCCGCGGGGCTTCGTGTATCATGATTTCCTCGCGGCTGCGTCGTCGGGAACGCAGACGGTTTCATGGTCGTCGGGCACCGGCGACATCGGGCCGGCGCTCTTCAAGGTGGGTGGGAAAAAATTCGCCCTCGAACTCAGCCGGTCCGACAAACTCGACCGGCTGAGGGAGGACGAAGTGGTGATCAGCCGCGCGCCGTAAGCGGGCTCAGTCGCGGCTGCGGCCGCCAAGCAGAAGCGGCAGCATATAATACAGGAAGTAGGCGAGCGTGGTGATGAACGCGGCGACGTAAGTCCACGCGGCGGCGTCGAGCGTCTTGCGCACGCCAGCCATTTCTTCGTCGGTGCCGATGAAGCCCATCTCGGCGAGCACGCGTTTGGCGCGCGTGGAGGCGTCGAACTCGACCGGTAGCGTGATCAGGTTGAAGGCCATGATCACCCCCCAGCCTGCGGCCATGATCCACATGCCCGTGTAGCCGGAGAGGAAGCCGGTGAACATCCCGATCAGCGGCAACCACATGACGATCTGGCTGGCGAAGTTGGTCGCGCCGACCGCGGCCATACGCCAGTGGAGCGGGGCGTAAGCTTGCTGATGCTGGATCGCATGCCCGCATTCGTGCGCGGCGACGCCGAGCGCGGCGAGTGAACTGCCCTGATAGTTTTCCACCGAGAGCACGAGGCGCTTGTTCATCGGGTCGTAGTGGTCGCTGAGCATGCCGTCCTGCGCGACGATTTCGACATCGCGAATGCCCGCGCGCTGCAGGATGGCGGCGGCCACTTGCGCGCCGGTGGCGCGGGACGAGGCAGGGATCTGGCTGTAGCGGCGATAGACGCTTTTCACCCGGGCCGCAGCCCAGAGCGAGAGCCCCATTGTGCCGACGAAAAGGAGGATCGAGAGAAGGTTCATGGTTGGTTGAGTTGAGTACGTTTGGCCCGAGGTTCACGGACGTTCGATGAGACAAAGCACCGCCGCATTTGTTCAAAGAGCAAACGACACCCGCTCGGCTCGATCGCTGTAACTATCAGGCTTTCAGGCCAGGAGCACAGCGACGGTGCGTGCCGTCGCGCCGGCATGCGCGGCAACGATTTCGCTGGCTCTCCTGGCCAGCTCGATGCGCCGCTCGGGTTGCGCCAGTAATTCCGCGAGGCGGGTCCGTAATTCGGCGGCATCGGCCACTTGCACGGCGGCTTCCGCTTCGCGCCAGCGCGCCACGATTGCCTGGAAATTTTCCATGTGCGGGCCGAAGACCACCGGTTTGCCGGCCAGCACCGGTTCGACAGGATTTTGCCCGCCGTGAGCGCTGAGGCTCTTGCCGATGAAGACCACGGTCGCGAGGTGATACCAGTCGCGCAGTTCACCGGTGGTGTTGACGATCAGGACATCGGCGGGCGCGCTGGTGTCTTCGGTGCGGCGCGCGATGCGCAAATCGAGCGGGCGGAGATCGGCGAGAATTTCGGCGGTTCGCTCGACGTGGCGCGGGACGATGATCAGAAACAGCTCCGGAAACTGGCCGCGGAGCTCGCGGAAGATCTCGGCGATGATGCGCTCCTCCCCGGCGAAGGTGCTGCCCGCGAGGAGGACGGGTGCGGTTTCCGCGACGCCGAGGCGCGTGAGGATGGCGCGAAACTCCGCGACGCGTTCTCCACCCGCCGCGGCGTGATCAAACTTACTGTTCCCCGTGACGTGAATGCGCTCCGGCCACACGCCCAGCGAACTCCAGCGCGAGATGTCGTCGACCTCCTGGACGGCGAGGGCATCGAGCAGCCGGAAGATCGGCCCAGTGAGCACGGCGGCCCGGCAGAAGCGTGCTTCGGAGCGCGGGGAAAGGCGCGGAACAAACGTGACTGGTAGCCTGCGGCGCTTTGCTTCGGCGAGCAGATTGGGCCAGATCGCTTCGACGAAGATGAGCCGCTGCGGACGCACGGCATCCAGGGCGGCGCGGACAATCCACGGCGCATCGAGCGGATTGTAGATGACCTCCAGCCAGTCGCTCGCGGCCTCGCGCGCGACGGCGTAGCCGGTAGAAGTCGTGACCGAAAGCGCGATGTGGCGCGTCGGATCGACGACGCGCATTTCCCGCGCGAGTTTCAATGCGAGCAAGGTTTCGCCGACGCTGATCGAGTGCAGCCAGATCCATTCGCCACGAGCGAAACGCGCGCGGTCCTCGGCGGTGTAGCGCCCGAAGCGTTGCGCGAATTTTTCCCGATACCCGCCGCGCCGCAGCATGCGCAGGAGATAGCCGGGGAGCAGCCCGACGAAGACGAGCGGGAAGAAGAGGTTGTAGATGAAGAGCGAGCGGCGCGCGTCGCCCGGCAGCGGGGAAGTGGGCATCGCTGCTCAGTCGCGAGGCAGGATCCGCAGGAACGCGACCTCGGTGGCGCCGTAGCGCTTTTGCCGGAAACATTCCCAGACGCCGCGCAGCGGGAGCTTGGCGCCGGGCAAATGCTCGAGCACGAAAATCCCGCCGGGCACGAGCGCCTGCTGGAGCGCCTCGGAGGCGAGGAGTTCCGGCGTGAAATCGCGCTCGCCTTTGACCTTGGCGTAAGGCGGATCGGCGAAGATGACTTCGTAGCTGCCGGCGCCGGAGAAGCGGTCGAGAAAGCGGAAGACATCCACCGCGTGAACCTGCCCGGTGAGTTTGGTGCGTTCGAGATTGCGCTCGATCGTTGTGGCGGCCCGGCGATCACTTTCCACAAAGGTCGCGGAGGCGGCGCCGCGGCTCAGCGCTTCGATGCCGAGCCCGCCGCCGCCGGCGAAAAGATCGAGCACCCGCGCGCCGACGATGGAGTCGCCGAGGCTGGAAAAGATCGCGCCCTTCACGACATCCATCGTGGGCCGCAGATCGGTCTTGGGGATATGCAGCGGGAGTCCGCCCGCGCGGCCGGCAATGACCCTCACGGAAGCGCCAGGGTGGCTGCAGGCTGCACGGAGCTGGTCGCATCCGCCTCGCGAACGGCGGCGGACTTGTCCTTCTCCTTTTCCTTCTTCTTGCGCTCCTTCTCGGCCTTCTTTTCCGCTTTCTTGCGCTCCTCTTCCTCCTTCTTCTTTTTGTCGTCCTCGGGCTTTTTCTCGCCGCCGAAGAGGTTGGAAATCAGGTCGCCGAACTGCACGTTGATCTTCGAGCCGATCAGTTTGTCGAGCAGGTTGGTCTTTGGTTTGTCCGTCGTGCCGGTGATGTTGAAGTCGATCGTCCGCCGGTTGTTCTCCGCGGCGACGAAACTATCGCCGATCAAGCTGGGGAGCTGTTTCACGAGCGCTTCGTCCACGGAAAGCTGGGCGTCGAGGGCCACTTTTCGATCGCCCTTTTCGAGGCGGATCGTGCCCTTGGAAGTCATCTGCAGATCGTTCGTGGCGAGCAGTAGTTGCTCGACGATGATCTTCTGTCCGCTGAGGTGAAAGTCGGCGTGGCCTTCCTTGAGCCGCATGTTGCCAAACTCCCGAAGCCCGAGCGCCGCGCCGATATTCTGGAAAAATTCGAGCTGGCGAAACTGCCCGTCGCGGAGGTCGAGCGCCCCGGTGCCCGTGGCTTTTTCCATGCGATCGGTCTCGCCACGCATCTCGAATTCGCCGCTCAGTTCCCCGATCGCCTGACCGGCTTCGCCACCGGTCTGAACCGTGAGCGCATCGAGGCTCACGCGCTCAAATTTCACCGCGCCGTTGAAAGGGGTGTGTTCAGCTTCGGCGCGGGAAAGGAAACGTCCGCGCACGCTGCCGCCGGCGAGTGTCGCCGTGATCTCGGGCAGCGAGAGTTCGTGATCGGCGCGGGTGAAGCTGAAGGGCGTGCGCACATTTTCCAGCGTGAGCCCGTCGGCCCAGATGGCCTTGCCGATGGCGGCGGTGCCTTCGACATGCTCGGGCGTGAGCTTCGTGTAAGTCATGTCCACGCCGACGAAGACGGCGACGTGTTTGTTCTGATGATCGAGCAGCTCGATGGAGCCGTTCTTCACGTCGAAGCGCTGCACGACCACTTCGAAGTCCTTCTTTTTCTTCTCCTTCTTTTTCTCGGATTTCGTCTCGCTCGTGGCTGGGAGTTCGGCGCCGGGAATGGGTGCGGCGGGCGTGCTGGCCGGTTCTGCGGCTGCGGTTTTGGCTTCCTCGCGGGAGACTTCCGCCGCTTTCTCCGGCTCGGGCAGCCTCCACTTTTCCTTCTCGTCCTGACGCCAGACGATCTTCGGATTTTCCACCCGCATCTCGGTGATGATCAGCTTGCCCTCGAGCAGCGGGAGCAGCCGGTAGCTGGCGGTGAAGGAGCTGGCTTCGAGGAAATTCGCGTCGCCATTCGGGACGGAAATGCCGGTGATTTTCAGGTCGCTCCAAGGGGTGACGCTGGTGTTCGTCAGCTTGAGCGGCAGGCGCAGGGATTTGCTGAGCTCTTCCTGGATGCGCGCCTGTGAACCGGGCGACTGGATGTAAAGATTGAGGCCGACGACCAAAGCCGCGCCCAGCGCGAGGATCGCGGCGAGGACGATGAGAATAGCCTTGGAAACTTTTTTCACGGCGCACAACGTAGCCCCCAAGCCTTGAAAGAAAAGGCGGAATCGCCCGCACAGCCATGCAGGAAATCCTCGTCATCCTGAATCCCGCGGCTCGTAGCGAACGAGCCAAGGCGGCTTGGCGTCGTATCGAAAAACTGCCGAATTGCACCATGCGCACGACGTCCGGGCCCGGCCACGCGCAGACGGTCGCGGAGCAGGCGGTGCGCGATGGCTTCAAGACGATCGTCGCTGCGGGCGGCGACGGCACGGTCAATGAAGTGGTCAACGGCCTCGTCGGCTCCGATGTGTCGCTCGGCATCCTGCCGGTCGGGACGATGAATGTCTTCGCGGCTGAACTCGGTTTGCCGGGCGACTTGGAAGAAGCGTGGGCGATCATCCAGGCCGGGCGCACCCGCCGCGTGGATCTCCTGCGGGCCAACCAGCAATACTTCGTCCAGCTCGCCGGCGTCGGGCTCGATGCGCAGGTCGTGCAGGCCACGAGTTGGGAGTCGAAGAAGAATTTCGGCCCGCTGAGTTACCTGATTTCGGCCGCCCAGATCGCAGCGCAGAAACCGCCCAAACTGGTCGTGGAAGCCGATGGCCAGATGCGCGAAGGGTCCTTTGTCCTGATCGGCAACGGCCGCTACTACGGCGGCCCGGTCGCCTTTTTTAAGGAAGCGCGGATCGACGACGGCAAGCTGGACGTCCTCATCTTCAAGAACCTCGCCTACCTCGACATCGCCCGTTACGTCGCCAACGTTTTCATGGGAAAGCACACGCAACTGCATGACGTGGAGTATTTTCAGACGAAGCGAGCGGTCGTGCGTAGCGAGGATGAGGTGCCGGTCGAGGTGGACGGCGAGGTCGTCACGACGCTGCCGGTGACCTTTCGGGTTTCCTCGCGAAAACTGCGGGTCGTCGTGCCGGTCGGACGCAAAGATTGAGGGAAAATCCAAGCCGTGGTTTTCCAATTTTACAAGCCGCGCCGCGTCGCCTAATTTCGCCGCACGTATGCGCCCCTCCCGCCGCCAACTGCAGCCGTTTCTCCGACGGTGGCCGGCTGGGAGACCCTCCGTCACGGCGCTGCTTGTGGCGCTCAGCGCCGGCGCGTTTGCCGCGCAATTTCTCGTCGAGAACCTGCTCTCCGGCCAGCCCTCACAGCGGATTTTTCAGCACTGGCTGGCCTTGGATCAGGCTGGGATCGCGTTGGGCTATTGGTGGAAATTCCTGAGCTTCGGCTTGCTGCACGCCGATCCGATCCACGTCGTCGCCAATCTCCTGCTGCTCTACTTTGCCGGGCGCGAAGTCGAGCCGATCGTCGGCTCGCGGCACTTCGCGGCGATCTTCCTCGTCGGCAATTTCGTCGGTGGCCTCGTCAGCTTTTCCGCGATGCCGGAGCAAACGCTCGTCGGAATCTCGGCCGGCGTCGCCGCCACGCTGGTGGCTTTCACCACAATCCTGCCGGAGCTGGAGGTGACGATGAACCTCTTCTTCGTCGTCCCGCTGCGCCTGCGCGCCAAACATCTCGCCTACGCCTTGCTCGCGGTCTGCGGACTCTGCTGGTGGACGCTTACCGCGCTCGAGATGGGCCCGGCCGGGATGATCGCCGGCGCACTCTTCGGCTGGCTCTACGTGAAGCAACTCGGTTACGGCAACCCGCTCGTCTTCCAGCGCTACATCTTCGAAAAACGCCAGCGCGCCGCGCGTCTCGAGCGGATGAGCCCTGAGCAATTCGTCAACCTGGAGATCGATCCGATCCTCGAAAAAATCGCGCAACACGGGATGAAGAGCCTGACCCGCGCAGAGCGCAAAATCCTCGAGCAGGGCAGCGCCAAGGTCGGGGAAAAGTCCGCGCAAAAGTAAGCGGGCGCGAGGCCGCGGGCGCGACCCAGCGTAGCCGGCGCGACATTTACCATCGCTTTACAATTTTCGGCGTTACCTCGGGCGGCGGTGCGAGTTGATCTCTTCAAACAACGCGCCATGAAAATCTCCTCCCGCCTTTTCCCCGCCCTGCTGCTCTCGTTCGCCTGCCTGCCATCGGCCGGTGATGCGCATACCGTCGATGGCGACGAGCATGGCCACGGCTTCGTCGAGCCGATCGCCTTTGGCCTGCCGGAGAGCCGCGTCAGTATTCGCGAGGAGGGCGGGAAGCGAGTCATCGAGTCGAACGCGATCCCGAATCACGAGCCCGGAAAGTTCCCAAATGCCGGCAACCCAAACTCGATCCGGGAACAGAATCAGCGCTTCGAGATGCCGCTGCATCCGGTCGCTGCGCCAGCGCCGGTCGAGGGACGCGGCGTCGATTTCGGCGTCGCGGTGAATGGCGTGAAGTTTGACCCCGGCACCGCGGAATTCTGGCGGCGCGACCGCACTTCCATCTGGGTCGAGGAAGCGATCGTCGGCGGGCGCGGCCAGCTCGGGCTCGACTGGAGCAACGCCCACGTGCAGCCGACGGGGACGTATCACTACCACGGCATCCCGTGGGGCGTGATCAAACAACTCGGCGGCGAAAAACGCATGACGCTCGTCGGCTGGGCGGCGGATGGTTTCCCGGTCTATGGCCCGCTCGCCCCGCAAGACGCGAAGAACGCCGCAAGCCCGCTCGTAAAGGTGAAGTCCTCGTATCGGCTGAAAAGCGGCCAGCGTCCCGGCGGGGAGACGAGCCCGAGCGGCAACTACGACGGCAAATACACGCCCGACTACGAATACGTCGCCGGCAGCGGCGATCTCGATGAGTGCAACGGTCGCTTCGGCGTCACGCCCGAGTTTCCCGCCGGCACCTACTATTACGTGACGACCGAGGAGTTCCCGTTCATCGCGCGCAAATTCCGCGGCACGCCCGACGAGAGCTTTCGCCGCCGCGGTCCCGGTCCGGGCGGACCCGGACGTCCGGGTGGTCCAGGGCGATTCGGCCCGCCGCCGGGTGGCCGTGGCTTTCCGCCACCGCCGCCGATTTAGCAGAGGGCGGTGAAGGCGCGATCAGGCAAGGTAGGCGCGCGCCATCTTCCAGCCGAGATAGACGCCGAGAATCGAGCCGACGGAGCTGATGGCGAAGGCGGTCATGACACCGAAAGGCTCCCCGAGCATCCAGCCGGCATAACCTCCCACGTTCAGGCCGACGAAGATGCAAAGTTTCATGCCTCTCGAAGGAGCACACGCTGCGCCGCTGATCCCGCCTTTACTCCGGCTTGGTCTCGCGGGCGATGAGGTTGCTCGCGACTTCGCGGGCGGTCAGCGCGCCGTCGAGCAGCGCACGCATCTGGTCGATGATCGGCGTTTCGATGCCCAGCCGCTGCGCGCATTCGTAGGCGCTGTAAGTCGTCGGCACGCCTTCCGCGACCATGTTCATCGAGGCGATGATGTCCGCGAGACGCTCGCCGCGACCGAGGCGCAGACCGACGGCGTGATTCCGGCTATGGCGCGAGAAGCAGGTGACCATGAGGTCACCGATGCCGCTCAGGCCTTGGAAAGTCGCGGGCTGGCCGCCGAGGGCGACGCCGAGGCGGATGAGCTCGGCGAGTGAACGGGTGACGAGCGCGGCTTTGGAATTGTCGCCGAGCCCAAGGCCGTCGCACACGCCCGCAGCGATGGCGAAGATGTTCTTCAGCGCGCCGCCGAGCTCGATGCCGGCCACATCCTCGCTCGTGTAAGGCCGGAAAAACGAAGTCGTGAACGCGGGCTGGAGCCGCGCAAGCACGGCGGTGTCGCGGCAGCCGAGGACGATCGCCGTGGGCATCTTGCGCGCGACTTCTTCCGCATGTCCCGGCCCGGAGAGGACGGCGACCGGATTGCGCGGGAAACACTCCGCGATGATCTCGCTCATGCGTAGTCCGCTGCCGCGCTCGACGCCCTTGGTGCAGGAAAGCAGCACCGCGCTTTCCGCGAGCGCGGTCGTCGAGAGGCGCGCGGCGACTTCGCGCACGGCTTTCGATGGCGTGACGAAAAGTACGAGGTCGCAGCCCGCGAGGTCGTCGAGTTCCGCGGTGAAGCGGAACGATTCCGGCAGCTTGATGCCGGGCAGATAGGCGGAATTTTCACCCGCAGCCACGACCTTGGCGATGTGCTCGTCGTTGTGTCCCCAGATGGTGACCGGGAAACGATTTTCGTGGAGCAGGATGCCGAGCGCCGTGCCCCAACTGCCCGCGCCAATGATGCCGACGTGTTGGAAACTCATGAAGTCGGGGGTTCGCTGATCGGAGATTCCGGCGCCGGTTTGGGATCGCCGAAGCGCAGTTCCGTGCCGGCGAGCAGGCGCTTGATGTTGGGCGTGTGCCGCTTGAAAACGAGGATCGCGGCCGCCACGGCAAAGTAGAAGTAGCCCCAGCCGCGCACTGCTGCCCAGCCTTCGCTGGGGCCGACGAACATGAGCGCGAGCGTCGCCACGGGCAGCGACGCGGCGGCGACAATCGAGGCGAGGGAAACGTAGCGCGAGAGCTTCAGCACCGCGCCCCAGACGGCGAGGATGATGAGGCTGACCAGCGGCATCATGCCGATGATCACGCCGAGCGAAGTGGCCACGCCTTTGCCACCCTTGAAGCGCAACCAGATCGGAAAATTGTGGCCGAGAATGCAGCCCAGCGCCGCGGCGATGCCGGCGTAGTCGCGCGTGAGAAAATCGACTGCCGTTTTCCCGCGCGGCAGCGGCACCTCGTAGCCCCAGCGCGCGGCGATGGCGGCGCCGATGATCACCGCGAGCCAGCCCTTGAAGGTGTCGGCGGAGAACGCCAGCAGGCCCCACTTCTTGCCCATCGTCCGCCAGACATTGGTCGCGCCGATGTTTTTGCTGCCGTGCTCGCGGATGTCGATGCCCTGCGATCTGGAAATGAGCAGCCCGCTCGGGATCGAGCCGAGCAGGTAGCCGACGATGACGATGAGCGCGACGACTCCGATCATTTCCGGCTGCGTTTGGCGCTGAGGAAGGCTTCGATTTTGCCGAGCGGCAGCGTGTTCACCACGTCGTCGCGCGTGAGCCAGCCCTTGCGCGCGGTGCCGATGCCGAAGTGCAGGAACTGCAACTGCGTGGTGTGGTGCGCGTCGGGATTGATCGCGCACTTCACGCCTTTCTCCCGCGCGAGCGGCCACCAGCGCCAGTCCATGTCGAGCCGGCGCGGATTGGCATTCAGCTCGATGATCGTGCCGGTGCGCGCGGCGGCTTCGATGATCGCCGCGTGATCGAGGGCGTAACCTTCGCGCGAAAGTAGCAGCCGTCCGGTGAGGTGGCCGAGCATGGTGACGTAGGGATTTTCCATCGCGCGAATGAGGCGCGCGGTCTGCTCGGCCTCGGGCAGGTTGAAGACGTTGTGGACGCTGACCACGCAGTAATCGAGCTGCGCGAGGACTTCGTCGGGGAAATCGAGCGAGCCGTCCTTCAGGATATCCACTTCGCTGCCGGCGAAGATTTTGAAGTGGCCGTCGAAGGTTTTGTTGAGCTCGCGAATCTCGGCGACCTGCGCGAGCAGCCGGTCGGCGTCGAGCCCGTGCGCTTGAAAGGACGCCTTCGAGTGATCGGCGATGCCGAGGTATTGCAGCCCGAGTTCCTGCGCCGCGTCGGCCATCTCGGCGAGCGTGCTGCGCCCGTCGCTGGCGATGGTGTGGTTGTGGAAAGTGCCGCGCAGATTGTCGGTCACGATCAGCTCGGGCAGCGTGTGGTTTTCCGCCGCGACGAATTCCCCGCGATCCTCGCGCAGCTCCGGCTCCACGTAATCGAGCCCGAGCGCTCGGTAGAGGTCGCGCTCCTCGTAAATCGGCGGCACGGGTTGCGGCGTGACCTTGGGCGTTTCGTCGATCCCGAGGCGGTATTCGTTGAGCGTCCAGCCGCGGGCCAGCGCGCGCTGGCGCATCACGATGTTGTGCTCCTTCGAGCCGGTGAAGTAGTTCAGCGCAAAGGGATACTCGGGATTCTTCACCACGCGCAGATCGGCCTGGATGCCGTTTTTGAGGCGCACGCTCGATTTCGTCGCGCCGTGCGCCATCACGCTCTCGACCATCTCGTGCTTCACGAAAAATTCCGAGACCTCCGCGGGTGAGTTGGTCGCCACGATGAAGTCGAGGTCGCCCACGACTTCCTTGCGCCGGCGATAGCTGCCGGCGACGGCGGCTTGCAGCACGTCGGGCAGTTCGCGCAGTTCCGCGAGCATCCGCTCGGCATCATGGGCGATCTCGCCGAGGCGAAAGCGGCCGGCGTGCTTCGCCCGCGATTGCACGGCGGCGAGGATGTTGTCCGCGGTCTTTTTGCCAAAGCCCGACAAGCCCGCGACGCGCCCGTCCTTACACGCTTTCTCCAGCTCTGCGACGGTGGTGACCTCGAGCTTTTTCCACACCGCCTTGATCTTCTTCGGCCCCATCCCTTGCAGCTCGAACATCGCGAAAATCCCCGGTGGAAACTCCGCCTTGAGGGCCTCGAAATAAGCGAGTTCACCAGTGGCCACGAGTTCGGTGACTTTGTCCGCGAGCGCTTTGCCGACGCCGGGAATTTCGTCGAGCCGGTTCTCGGCCACCGTTTTCGCGAGGTCGCCGCCATAGGTTTCGAGGGCGCGCGCGGCGTTCAGGTAGGCGCGAATCTTGAACACGTTCTCGCCCTTCAATTCGAGCATTTGCGCGATGCTTTCGAAGATGTCGGCGATCTGGTCTTTGGAGAGAGGGGCCATGCGGAGCGCGAATTATGGCCCGCGATGAAGCGGTGTCACGCGGTTTGAAGACGGCTACTTCCCGAGCGCCCAGCTCAGCCCGCGGACGAGGCGCTCGATGAGGCGGTCGCTGTGGTGGCCGGGGGATTCGTAGAAGGTGGCGGGCGACTTCCGAGGGCGCAGGACTTCGTGGATTTTGCGCGCGCCGATGTTGGCGCCGAATTCGTCGTGCTCGGCGCCGTCGAGGTAGATGCGTTGGGTGGGCGCGAAGGCGTCGGCGTTTTTGCGGACGAGCGTGAGCGGGTCGAGGTCGAGCCAGCGCTGCCAGGCCTCGGGGCGCCATTGGCCGCGGTCGTCGTAGAGCCACTCGAAGCGGCGCGGCTGGCCGGCGATCGGCGCGTAGTTGGCGCACAGGCCCATGATGAGCTGCGCGAGGCCGTCGCCGGGCATGCGGGCCGGTCCGGCGGGTGCCATGGCTGCGTCGAGATCGGGGCGGGTCACGGCGCGGACGCCGGGCTGCTGGACGAGCGGCTTGTGGGTGATCTCGAAGTCGCTGTCGGGCGAAAGCGCGACGACGGCGCCGAACTTTGTTTGATGATTCATCGCCAGCACCAGCGCGCCATACGCGCCGCTGGAGTGGCCGGAGATGAAGCGTCCGCCTTGGCTCGTGGCGTAGCGGGCTTCGAGGGCGGGCGCGATTTCCTCGGCGACGTAATCGGCGTAGCGGCCGGTGGCGGTGGAGTTGAGAAACTGGCTGCCGCCGTAGCGCGAGCGGCCATCGACCACGGCGAGGCGCACGGGCGTTTTGCGCGCGGCCATTTCATCGACCACGCGGCCATACCACGCGCCGCGGCCTTGGGAGATGGCGTCCTCGGAGGAGCCGCCCCAGCCCGGCAGGTAGATGACCAGCGGCAGCGGCGCGTCGTTCTTCGCGTCGTCCGGCGTGAAGACGGCGAGGCGTCGCGCGGGGCGGTCGCCGAGCGGGTTGTCGCGCAACGTGACGCCTGGGATTTCGAGCACATCGAGGCGCGCGGCGTGGAGCGGGCCCGCGAGGAGGGCGATGACGAGCAGGGAAAGCGCGGGGATTTTCACGACGCGAAAGGATGCTCAGCGACCGGCGAATTTCCACGCCAGGAAATGCGCGCCGCGCGCGGCCCAGCGGCTGAATTCATTGACGACCTGATACGGATACGTGCCGAACCAGCGCTGGAGTTTGAGCAGCTTGCGCTTGCCGCCTTTCTGGATCGAAGAGCGGAAGCCGCGCTCGACCTGCGATGCGGGGAAGGGGAGCACGTAGGCCGCGCGCAAGCCGCTGAACCATTCGCGGTCGAAGGCGTGATCCCACGGGAGCCGCATGGGCAGAAGATCGGTGGCGAAGGCCTCGGCGGCGGCGCGATCGACGACATACACGCCCGCGCCTTTCAGTCGCCCGAGGCTGACGCAGAGCCGATGCGCGGCGCCGAGCGCGCGCACGGTGAGCGGCACGCCTTCGGCGAGGCCGGTGAGGCGCAGGACGTTCCAGTGGCGCGCGTGGGTGAGGGCGTCGGCGAGCACGGGCTCGAAGTCCGGCCCGAGCGTGATGTCGTCCTCGCAGATCAGCGCGTGGGTTTCATCCGTGGCGAGAAAGGCGCGGCAGGCGGCGATGTGGCTGAGGTAGCAGCCGACTTCGCGCGGGTTCGATTCGCGGCCGTGCAGCCAGTGGTAAAGGTTTTCGGCGTAATCCGGGTGCGGGAAAGTGAGCGCGGCGCCATCGACGGCGGGCACGCGTTGCAGCGCGATCTTCGTGCCGACGAAGGTTTCCTCCATGGCCGTCCAGCGATCCTGGGCGGAGTCCATATTGATGATGTAGGCGCGCATGCGGGGCGGGTGGAAAGAGGAGGCGGGAGGCGCATCGAACAGGAAGCCTCGCGCCGCGCCAAG
>JBBQYR010000011.1:0-54036 GCA_038208565.1 Chthoniobacterales bacterium | reverse complement strand
CTCCGCGAGCAGCGACGCCAGCGAACGCTCCGCCGCCTTTTCCCCCGCGATATCCGCATCGAAGCACAGCACCACTTCCTCCACGTAGCGCTTCAAAATCCGCGCCTGCTTCTCCGTGAACGCCGTCCCCTGCGGCGCGATCACATTCTGCACCCCGGCCTCGAATGCCGTGATCAAATCGAGCTGTCCCTCGCAGACGATCGCCGATTTCGCGTCGATCAGTGGCCGCTTCGATTTGTGCAGGCCGAAAAGCACCGCGCCCTTGGTGAAGAGCATCGTCTCCGGCGAGTTCACGTATTTCGCCGCCTTCGCATCGGCCTCGAGCACGCGCCCGCTGAAAGCGATCACCTCGCCCGTGTCGTTGCAAATCGGGAACATCACCCGCGCTCGAAACCGGTCATAAAATTGACGCGCGCCGCCGCGCGCGCCCTGCGGGCTGCCTTCAGCAGTCTTTCTCGCACCGCTCGAATCCCCTCGCGGCTGTTCCTCGTCGCGCGGTTTTACCAGCCCGCTTGCCACAAGTTCCTCGTCCGAAAATCCCTTGTCGTCGCCAAAGGCCCGCATCGCATCCCACTCGTCCGGCGCGTAGCCGATCTTCCACGACTTCGCCACCTCGCCGACGATGCCGCGGCTCTTGAGATAATCCCGCGCGATCTGCGCCGAGGGTTTTTTCATCAGGTGCCAGTGGAAAAAGTCCGCTGCCTCCGCATGCAGTGCGAGCAACCGGCGCCGCATCGAATACCGCGCCGTATCCTCCGCGCTCATCTCGCCCTGCTCGATCCGAATCCCCGCTCGCTCCGCCAGCTTCTTCGCCGCCGCGATGAAATCCAGGTTCTCATAATTCATGACAAAGCGGATCACCGACCCGCCTGCGCCGCAGCCAAAGCACTTGAAGATCTGCCGCTGCGGATTGACCGAAAACGACGGGGTGCGCTCCTGATGAAACGGACAGAGCGCCTTGAAAACCGGCCCCGAGCGCTTCAAGGGAAAATACCCGCCGATCACCTCGACGATGTCATTCGCCGCGGTGATTTGCTCGATGGTTTCCGGCGGGATGAGACTCACGCCCGCACCCTAGCTCATCGCGCCAGTCGGGGAAGAAATTTGCGGCGCTTCGCCCGGCGGTGCGCCATTGCTTTCTCCCGCCCCGCCGCTAACCTGCCGCGCCTTGGATTACACCGCGATCAACCTTGAAGAAAAAATCGGCAAGACCGTGGGACGGCGACGGCAGGTGCGCGATGCCTTCCGCTACGGGATGGGCTTGCAACGCCTCGGCGCGGAGCTTTCGCGGTCGCTCGGCGGCCCTCGTTATCCCAAGGGCGTGTTCAAGTTTCACTCACACGAGGAAGCCGACGCATGGATGATGAAATACCAGATTCGCTCGGCGACGGAGCGGCGCTAGAGCCGCGTTCGCCTGAGCAGGGCGATCTCGTAGCGCTCTGTCGGCAACTCAACGCGCTGGGGGCCCGCTATCTCGTGTGCGGCGGTTTTGCCATCATCCACGCGGGCTACGCGCGGTTCACGGGCGACATCGATCTGCTCGTGGATGTGGCTTTGGACAACGAGGCGAAAGTTTTCCAGGCGCTGGAAATCTTTTCCGACAAGGCCGTCCGCGAACTCAATCCTGGCGACATCGCCAAGTATGTCGTCTGCCGGGTGGCCGACGAGGTGCTGGTGGATTTGATGGGTTCCGCCTCGGGCATCGAATATGCCGAGGCCGCGCGCGAAGTGGTCGTCCGCGAGATCGACGGAGTCGCGATCCCCTTCGCCTCGCCGCAATTGCTCTGGCGGATGAAGCGGCACACCCATCGAGCCAAGGACGCACCCGACCTGCTCTTTCTGCGCCAATGGTTTGAGGCCAGCGGGCTCACGCCTCCGGAGTAGTTTTCACGGCGACTGAAAAGATTGCGACCAGCGGCAGGCAACGGGTATTGAGCATGCCTATGTTTCCCCGAATCGTCCTGCTCGCTTACACCTTTCTTGCCGTGGCCGTTGCAGCCCACGCCGCACCGCCGCCAAACGTCGTTCTGATCATCTCCGACGACCAGGCATGGGGCGACTACGGCTTCATGGGCCACCCGCAGGTCCGCACGCCGCACCTCGACCGGCTCGCGGCGCAGAGCCTCATCTTCCCGCGCGGTTATGTGCCGTCGAGCCTCTGCTGCCCGAGCCTCGCGTCGATCATCACCGGGCGTTACCCGCACCAGAATGGCATCACCAGCAACGACCCCACGCTGCCGCCCACGGTGAAGGGGCGCGAGAGGGCGCAGCATCCACTCTTTCGCGAAGGACGGCGGACGATGAACGGCTTCATGGAAAAAGCAGCCACGCTCCCGCGAGTCCTCGGCGAGCGCGGCTACCTCAGCTTCCAGACGGGTAAATGGTGGCAGGGACATTTCAGCTCGGGCGGTTTCACCCACGGCATGAGCGCGGGTGATGAAGACAAGGGCGGGCGGCACGGCGACGCGGGCTTGAAGATCGGGCGCGAGACGATGCAGCCGATCTACGATTTCATCGGCACGGCGCAGGCGGAGAAAAAGCCCTTCGTCGTCTGGTATGCCCCGATGCTCCCCCACGATCCGCACACCGCGCCGGATCGCATCCTCGAGAAATACAAGCCGCTCACGCCGAGCCTGCACGTGGCGAAGTATTGGGCGAATGTGGAGTGGTTCGACGAGACCTGCGGCCAGCTCCTCGATCATCTGGAAAAGCTCGGCCTCGCCGAGAACACGATCGTCGTTTACGTCACCGACAACGGCTGGATTCAGGATCCGGCGTCGCCGAAGTTTGCGGCGAAGTCCAAACAATCGCCGTACGACGGCGGCCTGCGCACGCCGATCATGATCAAATGGCCCGGCAAGATCGCGCCGCGCAAAAGCGAAGCGCTCGCGTCTTCACTCGATATTTACCCGACGCTCCTCACCGCCCTCGGCGTGAAGCCCGCCGCCGATCTCCCGGGACTCAACCTCCTCGATGACGCCGCCGTGGCGCAGCGCAAGCAGCTCTTCGGCGAATGCTTCACCCACGACGCCAAAGACCTCGCCAACCCCGCCGCGAGCCTGCGCTGGCGCTGGACGATCGAAGGCCACACCAAGCTGATCGTGCCCGCCGCGCAAAATGAGCCGAACGAAAAGGTCGAACTTTACGACCTCGCGGCCGACCCGAAGGAGGAGAAAAACCTCGCCGCGACCCAGCCCGCGCGCGTGACCGATTTGACGAAGAAGCTCGACGCCTGGTGGCCGGCCACGAAGCCGTAACCGCTACTCGCCGGGCATCGCCCAGAACTTCCGCGCGGCTTCGCTCCAGTCGCGATTCTGCACGGTGCGATGCGCCTCGATGCTCATGGCGTGGCGCAGACTGGAATCGGCCACGATCCGCTCGACGTGCCGCGTGAAATCTTCCACATCGAGCGCGCGGGTGATGAATCCGGTCTGGCCGTGCACGATCAGGTCTTTCGGCCCGCCTTGATCGGAGACGACGCACGACACGCCGCTGGCCAGCGCTTCGAGGATCACGTTACCGAAAGTGTCCGTCGTGCTCGGGAAGAGGAAGACATCGGCGCTGGCAAAGGAGGTGGCGAGTTCGCGGCCCGCGAGCACGCCGGTGAAAGCGGCATCGGGCAGCAGCGTGCGGAGTTCTTTTTGATAAGGGCCGTCGCCGACGAAGGCGAGCGCGAGGCCGTCGCGCCGCAGCTTCCCCCACGCGGCGACGATCACGTCGAGATCCTTCTCCTTCGAGATGCGGCCGACGTAGAGCAACACCGTCGCGCCCGCGGCGAGCCCGTGCTTTTTCCAAAATGACGGGTCGCGGCGCTGCGGATTGAAGAGCGTGGTGTCGAGGCCGCGCGGCAGGATCTTGATCCGCTCGGCGGCGATGCCGCGGTCGACCCACGCGCGGCGGTAGCCCTCGCTGTTCACGTAGAGCAGGTCGAGCTGCTCGTAGAACCACTTCATGTAATTCCACGTCAGCGTCTCGAGGAAATTGTCGTCGGTCAGGATGCGGACGTACTGCGGGAAGTCGGTGTGGTAGATCCCGCTGGTGCGCAGGCCGAGCATCTTGCCAGCGAGCAGGGCGGTCAGACCGATCGGGCCCGGCGTGCTGATGATCAGCTCGGTGAAACCTTCGCGCTGGATGTAATCAATCATCTGCAACAGCGGCGGGAAGCTCAGCTTCTGCAGCTCGTACTCGGGCAGCTCGAACTCGCCGACCGGCGCGAAGTTCTTGATCGGGATGCCGGTGATCGTGATCGTCGAGCGCGAGGTGACGACGGTGAGATCGTAGCCTTCGGCGACACACGCCGCGGTCAGTTTGCGGATGGTATTCGCCACGCCGTTCACGTCCTCGAGCGTATCGGTGAACCACGCCCGCTTGCGGTTGCGCAGCGCGAGCGGCTTTTCGTCGGTGAGCGCGAGGCTCACGTCACCGAGCCAGCGGCGATCCGGCGCCTGACTCTTGAAGGCGTAGAGGTAAGGTGCGAGCGGTGCGAGCACCGGGAGCAGCACGCTGATTTCCTGGATCGCCTCGATGATGTTCCCGCTCGAGAGCTGCTTGATGAACGTCGTGAAAAAGCGGAACGCGAGTTGGTTGACGAAGAAGTTCGCGATGACGAAGGCGCGCCGCTCGGGCTCGGTGATGCCCGCCGTTTCGCGCGCGAGCAGTGCCTTGATCTCCGCGCCGGTGAAGGTCGCCGAGAGCTGCTTCCAGAGCGACGCATTCGCCGGCTTCGCGAGCTCGAAGATCTTCCCGCTGGCGATGCCCTCCGCGAGGAAGCCGAGCTTGTCCGTCCACGAAAACTCCGTGGGGTCCTCGCCCTCCATGAAGCGCGAGAATGCTTTCCCGACGAAGCTGGAGCTCTTCGCGCCGGAGAATTTGTCGCCGATGAAATGCCGCAGGTTGTTGTAGAGGCTGTGGGAAAGCGCGAGCGGGTTGCCGCCGGTGCCGTGCGCGGTGCAATGCCCGGCGCGCAGCGCTTCGAGGAAGGCGTAGTCGTTGTTCGCGCCGGGATCGCTGGCCACTTCCGTCCACGCCGAGCCGGGGTGCAGTCCGCCGTGATCGTCGGAGCCGCCGATGAAAGCCTTGCGCCACGGCTCGGCGTGCGTCGGTGCGAGGCCGTGGCGGTTGGCCAGTTCGTCGAGCTTCGCCGGCGTGAGGCCGCTGAGGATGGTGCGCGTCACTTCGCCGAGCAGCGCGTCGCGGTGCCCGTTCACGCCTTCGAAATGGCGGAAGAGCAGCACGAGCTTCTCGACGTGCGCCAGCGCGAGGCGATCATCCACGCGGTAGAGCGGATGCGCCACGGCGTGCGCGAGGTTTTCCGCCGCGAGATAACGCTGGAGGTCGAAGATATTGTCGCGCGCCGCTTGCAGCTCGCGATGCTGCGTTTCGTTGATGCCCCAGACGAGCACATGCACCTCGCAGCGGTCCTCGGGAAAGCGCGTGCTGACTTGCTCGCTGAGGAAGACGCCTGGCCGGTCGGCGATCTCCAGGGCGCCCTCGATCGAGTTGTGATCGGTCAGCGTCACGAAGTCGAAGCCCTCCGCGCGGAGCTTGTCGTAGAGCGCGGCGGGATCGGAGTAGCTGTCCGGCAAGCCCACGCGGCGGAAGAGCCATTCGGGGGCGCGGGAGCTGTGTCGGGAGTGGAGGTGGAGATCGGCCTTCAAACGGGGAGGTTGTCAGGAATGGGCGGCGCGTTGTTGCGCCAGCCATGCGTGATAGGTGAGCGGCTCGCGGTCGGCAAGGGCTCGGGCGGTAAGTTCACGGATTTGTTGCCAGATCGACGCATGCTGCCGATCGACGGGATGGATGGAGATGCGGAGCAGAGGATTCGTCGCGAGGCGCGCGTGGAGGAAGGCGTTCCAGCGGAGCGAAGTCCAGCGCCGCCAACCGCTGCGCACGCTCCAGACGAGCGATTGCGAGGCGTAGGTGCGCGAGGTTTGCAAGTCGAGCACGCTGCCGAGCCGCGTGGTGTAGTCGATCTGCAAGTCACGCAACGCCGCCTCGCCCTCCGCGCTGAGCAGCCACGCGGGGGCGATGAAGCCGGTGGGCGCGCAGCCGAGGCGCTGAAACTCCCCGCGCGACTTCGCCACGAGCGCCGCGGCAGTGGCACGGTCGATGTCGTAAAACTCCCCCTCATCCGCGGTGTAGAGCCGCGTGGTAAAGCGGTCGCGCACGCTCTCCGCCGCGCGCCGGGTGCGCTGGTGGTAGTAGCCGTGCATCACGATCTCATGCCCCGCCGCCGCTTGCGCGCGCAGCCATTCGCCGAAGTGCGGATCGTCCGCCATGTGGCCGCGGTGGTGGTGATCCGGGATCACGAGCAGCGAGGCCTGGCGCACGCCAGCGCTCGCGAGTTCGCGGAGGATCGCGTCACAATCGGCCTCCGTGTACGGCGAGACATCGTGGAGTGAGACGACCAGCGCCCGCCCGCTGATCGGGGCAGTGCCAGCCGGGGCTTGTGTCATAGCGGAGATAGTCTCCCTTCAGCGCGGCGCGTCGAGCGCGTGCTGGTAGGCCACCGCGACCTCCGTGTTGTTCGCCGCGCTCATGCCGAGATTGCGCATCAGCCCATCGTGGATGGCGTAGGTCCAGCCGTGGATGGTCAGCTCCTGCCCGCGATCCCAGGCGTCCTGCACGATCGTCGTCTGGCACACATTCATCACCTGCTCGATCACGTTCAGCTCGCAGAGCCGGTCCGCGCGCGTCTCCTCGGGCTGCGCTTCGAGATACACGGCGTGCTTCATCCGGATGTCCTGGACGTGCCGCAGCCAGTTGTCGATCAGGCCCAGTCGCCGGTTGGCCAGCGCGGCGGCGACCCCGGCACAGCCGTAATGGCCGACCACCAGCACATGCTTCACCTTGAGATGATCCACGGCGAACTGGATCACCGACAGGCAGTTCAAGTCGGTATGCACCACCACATTGGCGATGTTGCGGTGGACGAAGATCTCCCCCGGGATCAGCCCCAGGATCTCATTGGCCGGCACGCGGCTATCCGCGCAACCGATCCAGAGGTAATCCGGCCTTTGCACCCGGGCGAGCCGCTCGAAGAACTCCGGGTCCTCCGTCTTGATTTTGGCCGCCCATGTGCGGTTCTTGGCTAAAAGCAAATCGAGATCGGACATGGCGCCGCGGGGTGTAGCGGAAGCCGCGGGCTTTGCCAATGACGGGTTGTCGCGGCGGCTCTTCTCAGGGTCATCCTGAGCGCAGCGCCCGGTGGGCCAGTGGGCGGGCGCGGAGTCGAGCCGAGCGCAGCGAGACGGCGCCGGGGCGAAGGTGGGCGGCGCAACGACCTCCCCCTGCTGTCATCCTGAGCGCAGCGCCCGGTGGGCCAGTGGGCGGGCGCGGAGTCGAAGGACCTCCAATATCCTTCTTCCTCGGCCGCGCCTTTGCCGGAGCGATCCCCGTGCGGTGAGCCATGCGGGTGAGGAAAGGCGGACATCAGAGGTCCTTCGGCTGCGCTCAGGATGACAGGGATGGGGATGCTCCGCGCCGCCGCTCCACGCCCCGGAACGCGCCGTTCCTGAGTCGGGTGGCCGCCCCACCTGACCTGAGTGGCCGCCGTTCCGGGGTCCAGCCCCCGCCATACCCGAGTCGAGTGGGGATGGGCGAGCCTCCGGTGGCTGGGGCCGGCGGAGCGCCTGCCCGACAAAGATCGCGCGTGGAGCGGTGCTTGATCGGGAGCGGGTTTGCCGTTAGATGCTGCGCCCGCCTTTTGCCCCGATGCCCAAAGTATTCCTCAAGACCTACGGTTGCCAGATGAACGAGCGCGACTCCGAGCAGGTGGCAAGGATGCTGGTGGCGCGCGGGTATGAGATGACGCCGCGCGAGGGGGAGGCGGACGTCGTTTTGCTCAATACGTGCTCGGTGCGCGATATGGCGGAGCAGAAGGCGCTGGGGAAGATGGGGCTGCTGGGGCGGTTGCGGGCGAATAAGCCGGAGATGGTGTTTGGCTTCCTCGGGTGCATGGCGCAGTCGCGCGGGGCGGAGCTGGTGCGCGATCTGGGGCACGTCGATTTGGTGGTGGGGACGCAGAAGTTCCACAAGGTGGCGGAGTATGTGGATGAGATCATCCAGCGGAAGCGGGGGCTGCGGGAGCGGCTGATGGATGATGAGCGCTTTTCGATCGTGGATGTGGAGTCAGAGGCGGGTTCGCAGGAGACGATCCGCGAGCATGTGCTGAAGCCGCAGCAGGCGACGGCGTTTGTGTCGATCATGCAGGGGTGCAATATGCACTGCACGTTTTGCATCGTGCCGAGCACGCGCGGGGCGGAGCGTTCGCGGGAGATCAGGGAGATCGTGCGCGAGGTGGAGGAGCTGGTGGGGCGGGGGGTGAAGGAGGTGACGCTGCTCGGGCAGATCGTGAATTTGTTTGGCCGGCACGAGTTTGAGAAGGTGGGCGGGAAGTCGCCGTTCGTGCAACTGCTGGAGGCGGTGCATGCGGTGCCGGGGCTGCGCCGGCTGCGGTTCACGTCGCCGCACCCGATCGGCTTCCGCGAGGATCTGGTGCAGGCCTTTGCGGAGCTGCCGCGGCTGATGCCGCATGTGCATTTGCCGATGCAGAGCGGGAGCGATCGGCTGCTCAAGGCGATGCACCGCGGCTACACGGCGGAGAAGTATGAGGCGCTGGTCGGGAAGCTGCGCGCGGCGCGTCCGGACATCGCGCTGACCACGGATGTGATCGTGGGTTTCCCCGGCGAGACGGAGGCGGACTACGCGGTGACGCGGGCGCTGGTGGAGCGGGTCGGCTTCGATAACGCCTTCATCTTTCGCTACTCGCCGCGCCGCGATACGCCGGCGGCGGAGATGGACGGGCAGGTGCCGGAGGCGGTGAAGGAGGAGCGCAATCAGGATCTGCTGCGGGTGATCGATGCGTCGGCCATTGCCAAGGGCGAGGTGCTGGTGGGGACGAATGTGGAGATTCTCTGCGAGGGCCGGAGCAAGACCAACGCAGCGACGCTGACCGGGCGGACGCCGGGGAATAAGATCGTGATCTTCGAGGGTGGCGAACGGCATGTCGGGGAGATCTTCGAGGTGGCGATCACGCGGTCGTCGGGCTTCTCGCTCTACGGCGATCCGGCGATCCTCGGTGCGGCGCCGGAGCTGGTGGGGGTTTAAGGGGAACCGCGGAGACGCGGAGACGCGGAGACGCGGAGAAGATGGACGGGGGGCGACAGATACTCGTCCGTTGTTTCCCCCCTTTTCGTTCCTGTCAGCTTCCTCCGCGCCTCCGCGCCTCCGCGGTTCAATGGATTCTGTGGTTCGTCGGGGCAGACCATGATTTCGCTTGAGCGGGTGAGGGAATGCCGGTTCTCTTCCCGCCCTCGCTCATGATTTACCCCCTTCAGTTGGAGACGGCGCTTTATCTCGTCGGCTTTTTGCTCCTCGCCGGCCACGCGCTGGCCCTTGTCAAACCGGCGTCTCTCCAGACGTCGCTCCGCGCTTTCCCACGCTCGAAGGCCTGGGGACTTCTGCTGGTGACGATCGCCGCGGCGTGGTTCTTCGGCCTCGTGTGGGTCATGGATCTGGGTGAATTCACGAGCTGGCGGCAGGTGGTGCTGATCGCCACGCCAGTCGCGTGGCTGCTCACGATCAAGTTTGTGGACGAGTTCCTCGCGGCGCGCTCGCTCGGGATGGTGGTGCTGCTCGCAGGGGAGCCGCTGCTGGAGGCGGCGTTCCTGCGCCCGGAGCAGAGCCGCCTCTTTCTCGTCGCGCTCGTCTTCGTGTGGATCGTCTTCGCGATGTTCTGGGTCGGGATGCCTTACACGCTGCGCGATCACATCGCCTGGATCACCAAGGACCAAAAACGCTGGCGAGCCGCGACTTTCGCCGGGCTCGCCTATGGAGCGTTGTTGTTATTCCTGCCGATGACTTACGCCAAGTCGGCACCCTGATCCCGCGGAGACCTTAGTTCTTCGAGTTCGAGACCACGTCGCTGAGCTTGAAGATCGGGAGGAACATCGCAATGACGATGCCGCCGACGATGACGCCGAGGACGCAGATGAGGAGCGGCTCAATGAGCGACGTGAGCGCATCGAGGATGGCCTCGATTTCCTCGTCCCAGAAGTCGGCCATCTTCTCGAGCATGGCGTCGATCTTACCCGTCTGCTCACCGGCGCTGACCATGCGGACGAGCATCGGTGGGAAGATCTTCTCGCGTCCGAGGGCCGCCGCGAGGTTGTCGCCGCGCTCGATGTCGGTGCCGACTTTCTTGATCGACTGCTCGACGACGTAGTTGCCCGAGGTGTCGCCGACGATGGACATGACTTCGAGGATCGGCACACCGGCGCGGATGAGCTGGGCAAAGGTGCGCGCGAATCGGGTCATGCAAATCTTGTGCACGAGCGGGCCGAAGACGGGGAGCTTGAGCTTGTACTGATCCCAGAGCTGCCGTCCGCGCTCGGTTTTGAGGAAGGCTTTGATGCCGAAAAAGATGCCCGCCATGATGCCGACCAACCAGTACCACTGGCCGCGGACGAAATCGCTCAGATCGAGGAGGAACTGGGTCGGGCCGGGGAGTTCGGCGCCGAAGTCCGCAAAGATTTCGCCGAAGACCGGGACGACGCGGACGATGAGGAAAGTGGTAATGGCGAAGGCGATGCAGATGACGATGACGGGATAGGTCATCGCGGACTTGATCTTCTTCTTGAGGCGCGACGCGGCTTCGAGGAAGGAGGCAAGACGATCAAGAATCTCGGCGAGCAGACCGCCGGTCTCACCCGCTTTCACCATGGCGATGTAGAGGCGGGAGAAGACGGCCGGGTGCTTCTGGATCGCTTCGTAAAAGGAATCGCCCTGCTGCACGAGCGCAGAGACTTCGCCGACGACGCGGCGCAGGCCGGCCTGTTTCTTGGGATCGGCTTGCTCGTAGAGCGCGGTGAGGCCGCCGACCAGCGGGAGACCGGCATCGACCATCGTGGCGAGCTGGCGCGTAAAAAGGACGAGATCGGTTTCGGTGATCTTGCCGCGGGGCGCGGTGGCTTTGCCGCCCGCTTTCTGCTGGAGCGAGAGCACCATCAGGCCACGCGACATCAGCGTATTGATGGCATTGTCCTCGTTCAGAGCCTCCTGAAGGCCGGAGACGGTTTTTCCGGAGGCGTCGCGAGCTTGGTAGGCGAAAGTGAACATACGAGATCAAAAAGCACACGCGGTGCCAACCTCAGCCGCATCATCCAGTAGATTGGCGAAAAGTTAATCGCCGCGCTTCGAGCGAAAATCGGCTTGCCGCGAACGGTTTCGTCCTAGAGCGTGCCCAAAGCGGTTCAACCTTCATTTAAAATACTATGAAACTGTTGCGTGTGTTTTGCGGCGTGCTCGCCCTCGTGGTGGGCGCTCAACCGGCCCTCGCCAAGCGCGTGGCCCTGGTCATCGGAAACTCAAACTACGGCGGCGAACTGGCGCTGCGCAATCCAGCCAACGATGCGCGCGCCGTCGCGCAAAGTTTGCGCTCGTTGCAATTCACCGTCATCGAACGGCTCGACCAGAATCTCGCCGGCATGGAGGAAGCACTTGTCAGATTCAATGAGACGCTGGAGAAGGGCGATGTCGCGTGGTTCTTTTACGCGGGGCATGGTTTGCAGGATCAAAACGTGAATTACCTTGTGCCGATCGGCGCCGATGTGAAAGCGTCCTTTGAACTCAAGCGCAAGACGATGGACCTGAATACCATCAAGGATGCGATGATGGATTCTGGGGCGCGGCTCAATGTCGTGGTGCTCGATTGTTGCCGCGACAATCCTTTGACTCGCAGCTTCAAGAACAAGACGCGCTCCCTCTCCCGCGGGTTGGCCAGCATCCAGGACGTGCCGGACGGCATGATCGTCGCCTATTCCACGGCTGCCAATACCACTGCGCTCGATGGAGAAGGCGCGAACTCTCCCTACACCGCCAATCTGGTCAACGTGCTGAATTCCCGCCCCGAGGGTGGGTTGGAGGTGAAGCAGATCTTTTTCAGCGTGGGGCAGGCGGTGAAAAAATCGATTGATCAGCGCCCGTATCTCGAACTCGACGCGACGATGGAGAGTTACTATCTCGATCGCGACGTAACGGCGGACACCTCGCTCGCGGCAACCGGTGCGGGAGTCGCCAATGCCGTGGCGGTCCAAGCCGGGGGGACCATGCCGCTCGCGCCGACTCCGGTGCCCGGGACCATGGCGATGCCTCCGCAGCCGCAAATTTTTCCCATTCCCGGCAATAACCTGCCGCCCGCTCAAGTCGTTTACGTCACGCCGCCCGGAGTGGTGAATTCGGCTGGCGGAGTTTTCGCCAACGGTCCATACGCGGGCTACAACGCTTGGACGCAAAAAAGCATCCTAAAAAAAGTGCAGGAAAAATTGAAAGGCGTGGGTCTTTATCAAGGCGGGATCGACGGCGGAATGGGGCCGGGCACGCAGACCGCCATCAATGCGTGGCAACAGAACAACGGACTGGCGGTGACGGGGCTGCTTGATCAGCCCACCCTGCAACACATGATGCTGCTCGGCCTCGCGGAGACTACTGCACAGACCACGCAAAAGAAATACAGTGGCGGCAACTCCTCCAAATCCGGCGGTAGCTACAACGGGGGCAGTAGCGGCGAAAAGAAGAGCGGCAGTTGGCTCGACAGCACGGGCGGGCGGATCTTTCGCGGCCGATTCGGCATTCCCTAATGCCATAAGGAATTCTGTCCAGAAACCTCGTGCCAAAACGCCCGACGTGTTTGATCTGGCAGTCTGCAAGGCCGTTTTGCAATGGCAGCCGAAGAAATTCCTTCCCGACCGTGAAAGGGTGGATGTGCTGGCGAGCAGGCCAGAGCTAACGCTCCTCTGTCGCGTCAACTGCGGACTGACTGGACGGAGCGCCTCAGACGTGGGCTAAAAGCGGGAGGCGACTTCCTCTTGCCGCCACTGCAGACGATGCTGCAAATTTTTTCACGCGTCGGTCGCTCAGTACGATCCGCCAGCGGGCGCTTGGAGGCGGATGACGACGCGCCGGTTTTGGCTCCGGCGCGCTTCGGCCCAAGAGTCGCTGGCCGGCGCCTGCGCGGAGACGGCTGCGGCGGGGTCGCTCTCGCCGAAACCGAGCGCCACAATCTGCTCGGGCCGCACCCCAGCATGGCACAGGGAGGCCTCGACGGCCGCGGCGCGGGCCACCGAAAGCCGCTCGTTGTGCGCGTCGCTTCCGAGGTCGCAGGTGTGCCCTTCGACGACAAACGACAGGCCCGGGTATTTGAGCATCACGTCCGCGATTTCCGCGATTTGCGCCGCGGAGGCCGCATCGGCAAGCCGCGTGGAATCCTTTTCAAACAGAATATTTTTAAAAGTGGCCTGCGCGTTTTCAACGACCGGCACACTGACCCGGTTCCCATTCCCTTCGACTTCGACCACGCTTACCCCGCGCGTCTTGAGCGTCTTGAGCGTCTTCAGCGTCGCGCCCGAAGCCGCCGCGGCGCGCTGGATTACGCGCCCCGCGGCCTTGGTTGCCACCTCAATGGCCGCCCCAGGGCGAAAGCTGCGCGTCTTCGGTTTACCCGCCGGCGCTGTTGGCGTGAGACCCATCTGTTTTTCGATTTCATCGGCCCTGATGACTTCCTGGGCGGACGCGGAAGTGGCGACCGAGATTCCAGCGAGGAGAAGAAGCAGCGGCAGTTTCATGGTGATGTGGGATGGTGCTTGGAGAAAAAACGAAGGCGACAGCCCGCGAGCCTCATGGTGCGGTGCGGACTTTGACGCGCGCGACGCCCAGGCGGCCGTCTCGCGTGCGCTGGCGGACGGTTTCGACGATCTCGACTTCCACCCCGCGGGTCTTTGCCTTCGACCGGCCGCTCGCGAGACCACCTCGGGCATGCGCGGCGATGCGCCGGACTTCCGCGTCGTCGGCGAACGGAGTGTTGCTGACTACGGCCGCGAGGATTTCCTCGCCCCACGGCGGACCGACGCGCAGGCGAAAGCCGGATGCCTCCGTCCCAAAAACCACCGGCACGCCGCCGCGGATGCGCCCGTCGTTTTTGCCGTTCGGCAGTAGCACACTCACGTTGTTTTGTGCGTCCTGGTAAATGAGGCGCAGCCACGCGTCTTCACTCGTCCGCACAGTGACGAGCATATGATCGCCGCCGCGATAGGTGCGGCGGTCGGTCTGCAATTCGACGGCCAGCGGCGCGGAGCCTGCGGCGGGCAGGCTGAGTCGATGTGGGTCGGTCACCGCGGTGAAAGCGGTGGGTGCGGCGTCAAATTCGCGCGGGTCGCCGAGGCCCAGCCGGAGGGCCATCCGCGTGAACGGGTCGGCAAAGGCCACCCGCGGAATACCCGCGCCGCGGAGCGCGATTTTTTCGTCGAAAAGCGCGCCGCCACTCGCCTCAAGTTTCGCGTCGAAGTCCGCTTTCGCCAGTCCCATTTCCGCGGCGGCCTGCGCGAGCGTCACGTCGCGCTCGAAGAGATCGATCAGCGCGATCACCGGCTCCTTCACGCTTTTCGCGGGCAAGCCCGCCAGCCGCAATGCCGCCTGGTAGCGTTCCTGGTCGGCTTGCAAGACGCGCTCGATCTCCGGCTGCTCGGAGTGCAGCCGCGTGATGAGGCGCGCTGCTTCGGCGCCGAAACGCGCGCTGCCGGCGGTGGCGCGCAGTTCGTCGGCGGGCAGCGTTTTCATGCCCTCGTCATGGCAGGCGATGCACGAGAGCCCGTTGCTGATCGCCGCCCGGCGCGTCTTGTCGAGCCGATCGGAAACGATGTCGGTGGGCGCCGCTTCGTCGAGTCGCACATCCTCTTGATTGGTGAGCAGATAGGCTTGGAAACCATTGGGCAGATTAAAAATGATCTCGCCGCCGGCGTGCTCGAAGGCGTGCGCGCTGCGGAACAGGCCGGCGCTCCGCGGGCCGAGCGGAAATTCGTGTAGCCGGCCACGCCCGACGTTTTCGCGGAAGTCGTAGCTCTTCCAGTAGGCTCCCGGGTAGCTCTTGATCTCGTGGCGCTCGACGAGCCGGTTTTGCTTGGAAATGCCGCTCTGCGTGAAGCCCGAGCGCACTGCTTCGCCAGCGGCCAGATTTTTCGCCACATCGATCCCGAGTTTGTGCTCCAGCTCCCTCGCGTTGCGGGGCAGGCCGAGGATCGCATCGTAAAATGGAGGCCGCGACGCCACCGCGGCGAACCAGTCGGCGCGCACCACCGGTACCGCGCACTTGGCCAGGCCGCTGAGCGCGGTGAGCCCCGCGGAGTTGAGAAGATAGGGAAACGTGGCGGTCACGCGCTCCCACGAGCCCGCCGTCCAGCCGAAGTCGCGCAGCCGCACGCGCCGCAGGACGCCCTCGGAACCGGCGGCGGGAAAGGTGAGCACTTTGGGGTGATAGGAAAGGCTGTTCAGCAGCTTGGTCAGACCTTGCCCGGCCAATTCCAGATCGGCGTCGGTCACTTCCTCGAGATTATTGTGGAGCGGCGCAAAGCTCAGATAGCGCGTGTCGCGCTGATCCTCGGGAGGCAGGCTGAGCAGATCCTGAAGCGCGCCGGCAAACACTTCGGCGTCGGTCACGACCTTCCGCCCCGCGCCGGCCGTTGGCTTCGCTGGCTCATCAATCTTGAGATCGGCCGGTTTTTTCTCCATCTCCGTCTTCATCGCCATGGTCATGGCCTTTCCAGCCCCTTGCGCGGCGACGATCTGTGGAGGCGGCCCGCCGATGCTCGGCGCACCCGCCTTGATCCACGCGAGGACGAGAGCGGCCTCGTCCCCGGAAAAAGGCGCAGCCTTACGGCCTTCTTTTTTCTCCGCTTTCGTCGAGCGCGGCATTTTTCCACTGAGCAGCAGCGCGTAGAGGCGCGAATCCTCCGGTTGCGCACGGTTGAGATAATCCTGATCGATCAGCGCCCCGAGATTGCCGACAAAATGCGGGCTTTCCTCCTCGCTCCCATCGACTTTGTGGCACGCTGCGCAACGATTGGTGAAAAGCTCATTGACCTGGCGGGCGAGCGTTGCGGGTTCCTCTGCACGGCCGGGCGTACCGGCAACGATGAGAATGGCAGCGAGCGCTGTGGGGAGGAAGGAAGTGTGGCGGGTCATGGCGAGGGGCGCGAGGTTTGCTCTTTAGGCGCTGAATGCGCTGACGAGAGTTACTTGCGGTATCTCCGCGAAGAAGGAACCAGCCGTTACCACCACCGCCTCGTACAGTGCCCGAAAATAAATCCAGCCGAAATTCATAAATCCTGTCTGTGCTTAGTACGATGCAAGCAGCCTGGTCGCAGGGTGGCAACCGCTAACTGCCACCATCCCGGAAATTTTTGCCGAGTCCGCAGGGCGGTTGTGCTACATCGCTTGGATGCCCGGCCAGCCACTGCAGTATGAGCACTTCGAAATTCTCGTGGACGAAGAGGGCCGACCGCGGCGACTGGGCAAAGGCGGCATGGGCGCGACTTTCCGTGCCTACGACACCCGCCTGCGGCGGCCGGTCGCCTTGAAAATCATCAACGAACGCGCGCTCGCGCAGGCCTCGATGCGCCGCCGCTTCTTCAATGAAGCACGCGCCGCCGCGCTCATCGATCATCCCCATGTGGCGCGCGTGCTCTACCTTTGCCCGGAGGAGGCGGAGGAATGTTTTTTTGCGATGGAATTGATCGAGGGTGAGTCGCTGGCCGATCTGGTGGCGTGGCGCGGGCCCCGCCCCGCGGACGAAGCGCTTGCCCTGCTCCGTCCGGTCGTCGAGGCGCTGGGCGCGCTGGCGGCCGAGCATCTCGTTCATCGCGATCTGAAGCCGGGGAACATCATGGTCACGACCAGCGGGATGGTGAAGCTGATCGACTTCGGTGTGGTCAAGCCGCTCGGTCCGGGCTCGGAGCGGTTTGACCCGGTGCAGTCGGACGGCGGCTTCGTGGGTAGCCTGTTTTTCGCCAGCCCGGAGCAGGTGTTGGGGCGGCAGGCGCTCGATGCCCGCAGCGACTTCTATGCGCTTGGCGTCACGCTCTGGCATCTCCTCACCGGAGCTCCGCCTTTCACCGGCACGAGCTTTGAGGTGCAGGATGGGCACCTCCACCAGGAGCCTGATTTTTCCGTGCTCGCCGCGCAGCCGCGGGCGCTGGTCGCGTTGCTCGCGCGGCTGCTCGCCAAGTCGCCCGCGGATCGCCCAGCGGATGTGCCGGCACTGCTCGCCGCGTGGGATGAAGCGCGAGACGGTCTTGGCGAAATGGGTCTTCCGCAGGTCGAGTCGGAGGCGTTCACCGAGACGCTCCTCGACCTGCCCCCGCCCCTCGCCTGCCATCCGCTCGATCCGCCGCCCGTCGGCTTTGCCGCGCCCGCCCCGCCGGCACGCCTCGCGGTGGAGGAAGCGAGCGGTGCGTGGTGCGCAGTCCGCACGGTGCCCGCCCGCGCCGGAGCAAAATGGCGGGCCGGATTTTTTGCCGGCGCGCACGCCGTTGCCGCGGCCCCACACGCGGGCTTGCTCGCGGTGCGCGAAGTGCGACCTGACCGCGCGGTGAGCGCGTGGCCGCGTGCGCTCCCCGCCGCCAATGTGCTGGCCCTGCGACGGGACGGACTGCCCTTCGAGATCGTCGCCCGCTGGCTGCCGGCAGCCGCCGCGGCGGTCGATTGGGCTGCGGCCCACGGCTTTGCCCGGATCGGGCTGGCGGTCGAGCAGTGGCTGATTTGTTTTGTTGAGTTGGACGACGGCGAGAGTCCGCTCCTGCGTGCCGCACGGTCGCCGGAGCAATGGGGCGCGACGCATCTTTTGCTCGATCCGCTGGCGGGCTTCGATAGCACCGCACGGATCGAGAGCGAGACGCACTCAGGGCACACTCAGGTCCGCGGGCCGGACGCGCCGCTTGGCTCGCGGGCCGATTTTCTCGCGGCTCTGGCGCGCGCCCTTCATCAGATTTTCAGCGGGCACCGCGATCGTCCCGACTCGCCGCTGCCCGCGCTCGGGGAAGTCCGCAACCGGCTGCTTCGCGAGGCGATCGAGCAGCGCAGCGCCGCCGGCACCGTCGCGGAATGGGTGGGCGAATTTCTGGGCGTGGCGGAGTCCGCGGCGCCTGCGTCCGCAGGACCGGCCCGCGAGATCGCCGAAGCGGCACCCACGCGCCCCGCGAGCGCACCCTGGCGCGGAAAAACCGCCGCGTGGATCGCGCTGGCGGTGCTGGTCGGAGCGGTGGCTTTTCTGCTTCGCCCGCCGCCGGGTGCGGATCACAGCGATGACGAGGTGGTGCCTCATCCTCCGCTTGCGCCCGAGGCGCCAAACCCTTCGCCGTTGCTGGCGGTCACAAGAGGCGCGCCTTTTCGCAATAGCCTCGACATGGAATTCATCCCCGTGGCCATCGTCGGCGCGCCGCCCGCGGCCCCGCGCATTCTTTTCTCACGCTACGAGACACGCCGCCGGGACTACGCCGCCTTTGCCGGTGAAGTGCGCGTGATCGCCGACGACTGGCGCGCGCCGGAAATTGCGGGGGTGAAAATGCCGACGGGTTCCGAGGCCGATGCGCATCCGGTGATCGCCGTTTCGTGGGAAGACGCGGTCGCTTTCTGCGCGTGGCTGACGGCTCGCGAGCGGCAGGAAGGCCGCTTGCGCGCGGACGAGTCCTACCGCCTGCCGACCGATCATGAGTGGAGCTGTGCGGCGGGCCTCGGCGAGGAGGAAGACGCAGCGCAGATACCGAGGATAAAAAGCGGCGCGCTGGCGGATCGCTTTCCGTGGGGCCGCGGCATTCTGCCGGCCAATCCTGCGCCCGCGCCGTATCAGCCGCTGCCGGAAAATTACGCCGGAGAGGAAGGTCGTGGGACATGGGCCGGGATTATCGAAGGCTATGCCGACGACTTTCTTGCCACCGCGCCCGTGGGCAGCTTTCCGCCCAATGTGCTCGGGCTGCACGATCTCAGCGGCAACGCCTGGGAATGGTGCCTGGAGGAATGGGACGACACCGACTCCGCCGAGCCCCGCCCGCATATCCTGCGCGGCGCCTCGTGCCTCAACAGTTTACCCAATTTGCTCAACCTTTCCTTCCGCAGGAGTGCCGCGGCGGGGCGGATCGACCTGACTGGCTTCCGCATCGTCCTCGTTAGTTCTGCGCCGTGAGCGGGCCCCCGCGGTGCCAGACGAGTCCGGCAGGGGGGGCGAAAGTTCTAAAGAAACGGACTTGCCACATCGATATTCCTTCCTAAGCTTCGCGGCCCTACTTAAAGAACTGATATGACTGATACCAAGGACATCCAAGCGCTCCAACTGCACGAGAAAGACACTGGCAGCGCTGACGTGCAGGTTGCGCTGCTGACTCAGCGCATCAACCAGCTCACCGAGCACTTCAAAACGCACGTTAAAGACCACTCTTCCCGCCGCGGCCTCCTGCTTCTGGTCGCCCGCCGCCGCAAGCTGCTGGAGTATCTCAAGCGCACCTCGCCCGATCGCTACAAGTCGGCGATCGAGAAGCTCGGCTTGCGCAAGTAGCGCCCACAGATTTCGGAAACGTTCGCCCGCGACACCATTCGCGGGCGAACTCTTTCCAGCTATTTCACCCCTTTCCGCACGGCATTTGGGCCGGGCGGGATTTCACCAAAACCCCAAAACAAATCGCCCCGGCGTGCTGCCGGAAATTTTGAATATTGAATCCTGAGTTTTGAGCGAAGGGGCGCTCCGCGAGGCGCGGAGCCGGGTCAGAGTTCAGCATTCAACATTCAAAATTTCGCAGCCGCGGCGGGGCTCATCAGAAAAACACATGAGTATCCATAACGTCACGGTCCACGTCGGACCGCAGCCCATCACCATCGAAACCGGCAAACTCGCGAAGCTCGCCGACGGCGCCGTCACCGTCCGCAGCGGCGAGACCATCGTCTTCGTCTCCGCGGTTTCCGCCACCACCATCAAGGAAGGCCAGGACTGGTTCCCGCTCACCGTCGATTACCGCGAAAAAGCGGCCGCGGTCGGCAAGTTCCCCGGCGGCTACTTCAAGCGCGAAGGCCGTCCTTCCGAGAAGGAAATCCTGACCTGCCGCATGACGGACCGCCCGCTGCGTCCGCTCTTCCCGAAAGGCTACCTCTACGACACGCAGATCATCGGCGTCCTCCTCAGCGCGGACGGCGAGCATGATCCCGACATCCTCTTCATCAATGGCGCCAGCGCCGCTCTCGTCGTCAGCGACATCCCGTTCGCGGGCCCCGTCGGTGCCGTGCGCGTCGGCCGTGTCGATGGCCAGTTCGTCGCCAACCCGACCCACGCCCAGATGGCCAGCAGCGACCTCGATCTCGTCTATGTCGGCAACGCCACGGACGTCATCATGATCGAAGGCGCCGCCGACCAGATCCCCGAGGAGCAGTTCATCGCCGCCCTCCACTTCGCCCAAGGCATCGTCTCCCAGATCGTCGCCGCGCAGGTCGAACTCGGCCAGAAAGTCGGCAAGGCCAAGCGCCAGCCCACGCTCTTCACCGTGAAGGACGAACTCATGGAAGTCGCCTACGCTGTCGCCGGCGACCGCATCGAAGCCGCGATCTACAACAAGAGCAAAGTCGTCCGCCAGAAGGCCATCGCCGCGCTCAAGGAAGAAGTCACCGCCGCCATTGTCGCGAAGTTCCCTGAAGCCTCGAAGTTCGAGGTCAGTCAGGCCTTCGACTACCTGCAGAAGAAAGCCTTCCGCGTCTCCATCCTCGACAAGGGCAGCCGTTGCGACGGTCGCGGCCTCGACCAGATCCGCGAGCTCAGCGCCGAAGTCGGCCTGCTCCCGCGCTCCCACGGTTCCGCGCTCTTCCAGCGCGGCGAAACGCAGGCTGTCGCCCTCGCGACCCTCGCGCCTGCCGACGAAGCCCAGGACCTCGACGGCTACACCGGCGGCGAGACCACCAAACGCTTCATCCTGCACTACAACTTCCCGCCGTTCTCCGTCGGTGAAACCGGCCGCACTGGCTCGCCCGGTCGCCGCGAAATCGGCCATGGCGCGCTCGCCGAGCGCTCCGTCGCCCCCGTCATCCCCGACGTGCAGGACTTCCCCTACGCCATCCGCGTCTCCAGCGAAGTCATGGAATCCAACGGCTCCACCTCGATGGCCTCCGTCTGCTCCGGCGTCCTCGCCCTGCTCGACGCCGGTGTGCCGCTGAAGAAGAGCGTCGCCGGCATCTCCTGCGGCCTCGTCACCGAGTTCAGCGCCGATGGCCGCCTCGAGCGCTACTCCATGCTCACCGACATCATCGGCAGCGAAGATCACTTCGGCGATATGGACTGGAAGCTCTGCGGCACCCGCGACGGCGTCACCGGCTTCCAGCTCGACCTCAAGCTCCCCGGCGTCAGCCTGAAGCTCATGGAAGAAGCCATCTACCTTACCCGCGACGCCCGCTTCAAGGTGCTCGACGTCATGGACGCCGCGATGGCCGGCCCGCGCAAGGAACTCAGCAAGTACGCCCCGCGCATCGAGACCATCCGCATCAACCCCGACAAGATCGGCCTCATCATCGGCCCTGGTGGCAAAACCATCAAAGGCATCGTCGCCGAGACCGGCGCCGAGATTAACATCGAGGACGACGGCTCCGTGCACATCTACTCGAACAACGGCGACTCGCTCCTCCGCGCCAAGCAGATCATCGAAGGCATGACCAAAGAGATCGGCGTCGGCGAGATGTATCAGGGCCGCGTCGTCACCATCAAAGAGTTCGGCGCCTTCGTCGAAGTGCTGCCCGGCAAGGACGGCATGGTCCACATCTCCGAGCTGGCCGACTTCCGCGTGAACCGCGTCGAAGACGTGATCAAGGTCGGCGACGTCATCTGGGTCAAATGCATCGGCGTTGACGAAAAAGGCCGCGTGAAACTCTCGCGCAAAGCCGCGATGAAAGAGCGTGGCGAAGCCGCGCAGACCGCGCCTACCGCCCCGGCGAACGCCTGAGCGTTTGCGCGGAACGCCCAAAGCGTTCCCGCGCCTCGCGTCCACCAAGTTCAAGCCGCCGCTTCCGCGAGGGAGCGGCGGCTTTCTTTTTGGGGGATGGGGAGGGTGGAGCGGAGCTTCCCAAATAAAGCCTGTCATCCTGAGCGGAGCCGAAGGATCTCCGATACGCTGCTGATGGGACGACGACGCGCGTGGCGCTCGCGGGGGATTCCACCGTCACGGACACGGCCGGGTGGGGGAAGGCATTCGCGGCGCGACTCGGGCCGGAGGTGGAGTGCGTGAACTTTTCCTCGGGCGGGCAGAGCTCGAAGAGTTTCCTCGATAACGGTCGGTGGAAGAAAACGCTGGAGGCGAAGCCAGCGTTTGTGCTGATCCAATTTGGGCACAACGACATGCCGGGCAAACGCCCGCATCGCGAGACGGACCCGGAGACGACTTATCGCGCGAACCTGCTGCTCTTCGTGAAGGAGGCGCGGGCGATTGGCACGCGGCCGATTCTCGTGACTTCGATGGCGCGGCGGATTTTCGACAAGGAGAAGATCCGCGGGGAGCTTCGGCCTTACGCGGAAGCGATGAAGAAGGTCGCGGCGGAAGAGAATGTGCCGCTGGTCGATCTCTTCGCTCGCAGTATCGAGTTGCTGGAGAAGCTGGGCCCGACGGCGTCGGATGAATTTAATCCGCGGGCACGAACGGGCTGGCCGACCACACGCATCTCAACGCCAAGGGCGCGGAGGTGATGGCAGGAATCATCGTGGAGGAACTGCGCCGCGTCTCGCCGGAGCTGGCGAAGGTTTTGAAGTGAGCGAGCCGTGTGGCGCCGGGCGCTACGGCTTCGCGGCGGTGTAAGTCAGATCGTCGAGAAAGATGCGCACCATCTGGCCGCCAGCCTGCGAGGTGAACATGCCGAAGCGGTCGAAGCTCGCCCCTTCCGCTTTCAGCCCCGGCTTGAGCGGCAGCACGACGGATTTGTCGCCGAGCTTCACCGTCATCTCGCCGTGGCCGCCATTTGCTGCAGGATCATAGACGAGCGACCAGTCGAAGCTTTTGCCGGGCTGGAGGATCGGCGCAGTGTCCACTTTTCCACGCCTGCCTTTCGCCGTGGTGAGCGACGGAGCGAAGTAGTGGCCGACGCGCGTGGGGCCGCCGACGGCGATGCCGAGGAAGTGCCCGGCTTCGATGGGAGATGCGTCGCGGTTCGCGCTGCTGAACCAGCCGAACATCATGTCGGCATCGGGGCCGCCGACGATCAGCTTCACCTTGCCGCGCGCTTCGAGACGCTGGGTGAGATCGAGCGCGCCGGTGCGGTCCGCGACGAAACCATACTTCCCGCTGCGCCAGAAATCGCCGCCTACTTCTCCCCCTTGTCCGCCGGCGTGCGCAGTCTGCGCGCTGAAACCGAAAGTGTGCGCGCCGGTTTGCTCGCGGTCTTCGTAGCTGCCGCGATTACCCGTGCCGATCCAAGTCGGTTCTTTGGAGAGATCGATCGGTTTTCCATCGAGCCGCAGATCGGCGAAGTAAATCTGGGTGACGCCGCCGGCCTTCATCATGTTCATCAGGCCGAAACGATCGAAGGTCGTGCCCTGCTGCTTGTAGCCGGCGGGGAGGTCCACTTCAAACTTGGTGGTCGTGGGAAAACGCGCGCGTTCCTCTTTCTGCGAGGCGGCGGCCAGAGCGGGGTCGATGACCGGCAGCGGATGGTTGTCGCTGCGCAGGTGGAAGGTGAAGCGTCCCTGGCCGTTCGCGCCGGCGGGGTCGTAGTCGAGCGTCCACGAGTAGCGGGTGCCGTCGTTCTTCAGCGGCGTGGTGCGGTATTTTCCCGGCAGATACGGGGTGATGAAAGTGCCGCACGATTGATTGGCGCCGGTGATGAGCCGCACCGCGAGCCGCCCGCCTTTGTTCTCGAAATCGAAGTCGAGCCCGAGCGAACCGATGGGCCGCCCGCTGCCGCCGGGCTGCTGCGCATTCACAAAGCCGAAGAAGACGCCGCCACTGCCTCCCGAGGCTTTGATGGCGAAAGTGCCCGCGGCAGAGAATCGGTCGTCGAGGGTTTTCGGCGCAATCTTCGCCGCATACATCGCCGGTCGTGTGCTGCGCTGCACGCTCCCGCCGATCTCGCCTGGCGCCGCGCTGGCAAAGCTCGTGGTGCTGTAGCCGAAGTCCTGTTTCACGATCGGCACCTTGGCGAGCTCGATGCGGTTGTTGTGGCCTTCCCAGCCGGGATCGCGGTCGAAGTGTTCGGTCTTGAGTGGCGACTGCGCGGGAGTCGTGGCGGGCAGCAGGGCAAGGGCGGCGGCGAAGAACTCTGGGCGGAAGTGGGTGTTCATGGGCGTTGCTGGAGTCAACGCAGGCCGTCGGGCGTTCTTAGCGGTCGTGGGCCAGGTGCGGATGCTCGCGCCTGAAGTAGAGGCTCGCTTGCCGGCGAGCTGGGGAGATGTTTTCTTCGGGCATGGCCCTTCCTTATCCCACGAACATTCCCGGACTGCGCAGTCCATCCGATCAAGTCAACGGACTCGTCTATTTCGGTCGCATGCTCGACAAGATCCGGCTCGCCGCGACGGGGAAATTGCCGGAGGGCTGGCAGCCGATGCGCGGGTTTGTCAAAGGCGGCTTTGACTGGCGCTGCTGCGTGTTCCTAGGCATCGACTACACGGCGCTCGAAGTGGAGACGCTCAAGGGCGGGAGCGATGAGGCATTGCTCGCGTGGGCTTTCGCCCAAGGCCGGACGCCGAGCGAAGAGGAGATCGAGGTGTGGAATGCCTTCATGCTCAAGCGCGGCTGGCGCGATGCCGGCACGCAGCGGCTGAACGAGAGACTCGCGGAGATCGGTCTCCCGCCGGGCACGGTGCTGACGATGTTCGAGTTCATCGATCTCGATGAAGGCCGGCTGAAACCGGAGTCGCGCTGAGGTCGAAAGCGATACGTTTGCGGTCGCTTACTTCTTGGCCAACTCGCGGAAGACGATCTGCGAGGGGTTGCCGACCGGCGCGAAGTGGCCGGTGAATTTCAGGCCGCCGCCTCGCGGGTCCGCGCGGAAGACGGCGATGTGGTCGGCGCGCTGATTGCAGCAGTAGAGAAACTGGCCACTCGGATCGAAGGCAAAGCTGCGCGGGTAATCGCCGCGCGTCCACTCTTCGCCGACGAAAGTGAGCGTGCCGTTTTCGCCGATGGCGAAGATGGCGATGCTGTCGTGCAGGCGATTGCCGGCATAGACGAAGCGACCGTCGGCGGAGACGAGGATTTCGGAGCAGAAGGTACTGCCCGCGTAGCCGGGCGGTAGGCTGGAGATGGTCTGGCGCGCGGTGAGGCGGCCGGTCGCGGCATCGTAGTCGAAGAGCACGACGGTCGAGCCTTCCTCCTGGATGGAGTAGAACCAGCGGCCATTCGGATGGAACGCGAAGTGCCGCGGGCCGTCGCCCGGCGGGAGCGAGATGAAGGGCGTCTCGGCAGGCGAGAGTAGGCCGCGCTCGGCGTCGAACTTCCACACGTAGATGCGGTCGAGGCCGAGATCGACGTGGAGCACGAAGCGGCCGCTCGGGTCGGACTCGATCATGTGCGCATGGGGCTGGTCGTGGCCGCTGATGGCGAAGCTGCCGGGCGGCGCGTTCGTGGCTTTCTTCGGACCGATTTCGCCGGCGTCCTTTTTCACATCGGTCGCGGTGCCGAGGCGGCCATCGGGGAGAATCGGGAGCACCGCCACGGAGCCGCCGAAGTAATTGGCGACGAGCACGAATTTCCCCGACGGATGCACGCTGAGATGCGCGGGGCCTTTGCCCCCGGAACTGACGGTGTTGAGCAGCTTGAGCTTTCCATCTGGCTCGATGGCGAAGGCGCTGACCGAGCCGGCTTCGTCGTCGCCGATGCGTTCGGTTTCATTGCCGGAATAGAGGTGCGTCTTCGCGGCGTTGAAGGCAAGCGCGCTCGGGCTCGTGCCCATTTCGTAGAGATCGTAGGGCGACATCGCACCGGTAGTGCGATCGAGCTCGAAGAGATGAATGCCGCGCCCATTGCCCGGCGGCAGATCGACCTGCGTGGCGCGCATGTTTTGCAGCGGCGAAGTGTAGGTGCCGACGTAGGCGATGAGCTTGCCTTTCGGATCAGGCGATTGGGCGCGAAGGAGTGGCGCGAAGAGCGATCCGGCGGCGAGCGCGGAGGTGGTCTGGAGGAAGGAACGGCGGGCGATGCGGGGAGGAATCACCGCGGAAGGATGCCGGATGGCGAATGAATGGGAAGGCGGAAGCGGCCTGAGCGGGATCGGGGTGAGAGCTGCGGGGGCGCGATCTTTCATTGGCCAAAACGCCCCTTCACTGACACCCTCCTCTCCCTCGTATGAAACTCCTCCCTCATCTCCTCCTCCTCCTCACCTGCACCGCGACACTCGCTTTCGCCCAGAAGCCCACGGACGCGTATCCGCGCACGATTTTCTCGGATGATTTTTCCGCCCCGGAATTTGGCAAAGCGTGGGGACATTACAAAAGCGGCAGCGTGGTGAAGGATGGCGTGCTCGTCGGGATCACGCCGGAAGGTTCGGATCACTCGGCGGTGGACAACATCAAGTTCGACGGCGAGCGCGATTTGCAGGTCTCGGTGAAGTTCCGCTTCGTGAGCGACCAGGCGAAGAGCTTCAACGTGTGGTTCGACGACAAGACCTACAAAGGCTCGCACGCCGGCCACATCTGCCAGGCGACGATCAGCCCGAAAGGCGTGAATCTCTCCGACGCCAAGACGGGTGGCTTCAATCTCGAGGGCGGCCTTTACGACCGGAAGAAAGCGAACCAGCTCACCCCCGAGGAGAAGGCAATGCTGGCGACGAAGGCGAAGAATTTCCCGAACGTCCTCAGCCTGCAGGACTGGCACACGCTCGTCGCGCAGACCAAGGGCGACGAGCTGATCGTCTCAATCGACGGTAAGGAGGTTGGGCGCTTCAAGTCGGCCGGCATTGCGCACGACACGAAGTCGCTGGTGAGCCTGACGACGAACGCGGTGGATGTGCACTATGACGACTTCAGCCTCAAGGCCGCGGCCAAACCCTAACCTTCGCGACGACCATGAAGATCCTGCGCATTTCCCGCTCGATGCTGACTGCCGCTGTGCTCGGCAGTCTCGCTCTCTCCGCTCTCGCGCAAGCGCCGAAGAGCCTGCTCCCAGCGTTCGGTAGTGAAGGTGCGGAGTTCACGACCAAGGCGCAAGGCAGCCACAAGACGAAGGGCTGGCTGCCCACGGATTGGAAGGACAACTCCGAGTGGGCGCCGGTCACGGCGACCTACACCAAGCTGACCGACTCGCCGGACAAAGCCGCGGGCGCGGTGAGCATCAAGATCGAGAAAGTGGACGAGGGCGGGCAACTCCAGCTCACGTCTTATCAAGGCATCCAAAAATACAAAAAGGGCACGCGTTACGTCGTGACCGGCTGGACGCGCAGCGCGAGCGGGCTCGCGGTGAATGTGGGCGTTCGGCAAAACGCCGAGCCCTACGAGTTTTACCACGAGCAGGAACTCACGACCGGCGCGGAGTGGAAGAAGTTCGAGTTCGCCTTCGCGCCGACGACCGACCTCACGGCGTTCCTGATGTTCGTCGTGCGCGAAGCCGGCACGGTCGATCTCGCGGGCGTGACGCTCGAAGAAAAGCCGTAGCGCTTTTCTCGATTCACGCTTCGTCGATCGAGGCGCGAAACGCCTGGCGCTACTGGCCCACGAGCGCGATGCCTCGCGGCTCGATGAGGATCTGGCGGTCGCGGTAGAGCGCGCCGATGGCTTGTTTGAAAAGCTTTTTGCTCACGCCAAATGCGGCGCTGATTTCCTCGGGCGTGCTTTTGTCGTGGTAGGGCAGGCGCCCGCCGCTGGCGCGCAGCTTGGCCACGATCTGGTCGGTGAGCGGGGCGATCGGGCGGTGGCCGATGGGATTGAGCGCGAGGTCGATCTTGCCATCGGGGCGCATGGTGCGGATGAAGCCATCGAGGGTCTGGCCGACGAGGAGCGGGCGCGCGAGGTCGCTGTGGTAAAGCAGTCCGTGGTGCGTGTGATTGATGATCGCGCGGAAGCCGAGTGGCGTTTCGCTTTCGATGAGGAGCTTCACCGGTTGCTCCTCCTTGAAGTTCGGCGGGGTTTTATCGAGCCAGCGGTTGAGCCGTGCGGTGGCGATGATGCGGTCGGACTTGGGATCGAGCGCGATGTGGACGAGCACCCAATCGAGCGGTCGCAACTCGCGCGTCTGCTCGCGCAGCGGGAGCAGCAAATCCTTTTCGAGGCCCCACGCGAGGAAGGCCCCGACCCCGCGTTTCACCGTGACGACGCGCAACGAAGCGCACTGGCCCACGGTGGCGAGCGGCGTCTCGGTGGTGGCCACGAGCCGGTCTTCGGAATCCCGGTAAACGAAAACTTTGATGGTCGTCCCGGGCACCGCGCCGAGCGGGATGTATTTGCCGGGCAGCAGGATTTCGCCGTGCGTGCCGCCGTTGAGATACAGTCCGGGCGGCGCCTGACGGACGATGGGGAGGGTGTTGAATTGACCGAGAAGTGCCATGGGCAGATGCAGCCTAGGGCTTCACGCCTTCTTCACAAAGCAGGCTTTCAGGCCGACAGCGACGCCATCGATCTTGCAGGAAATCTCGTGGTCGCCATCCACGAGACGGATGGGCTTCGACTTGGCGCCGCCCTTGAGCGGGCCGGAGCCGCCTTTCAGCGGCAGGTCCTTGATGAGGATCACGCAGTCGCCGTCGGCGAGCACGTTGCCGTGCGCGTCCTTCACCACGCGCGCCTGCTCGGGCTCGGCTTCCTTTTCCCACTCGTGACCGCAGGTGACGCACTCCCACTTGTCGGGGTGTTCGAGGACGTCGGTCATTTCGCACATGGGGCAGGCGGGTTTGCTCATCAGGGCGCGCACCCTAAGGCGCAGCGGTGCGCGGGTTCAATCGCGCACTTCACCGGTGTGCCGCGCGGCGAATCAGTGGATCGAGACGGGCACGCCGGTTTTCACTTTGCCGGCGAGGCGCACGATGTCCCAATTCGCGAGACGCACGCAGCCGTGGCTGGCGGAGCGGCCGATGGCGTCGGGATCGCTGGTGCCGTGTAGGCCGATGCCTTTTTTGTTCAGCGCGATCCAGATCACGCCCACGGGATTGTTCGGGCCGGGCGGGAGCATGTGAAAATTGCTGCTGCGCTCGCCTTTGTTGAGCATCGATTTGTCGTAGCGAAAGTTGGGCATCTTCGCGACGCCGCGCACTTTCCAGTCGCCCACCGGGGACTCGGTTTGTGCCGAGCCGATGGTCACGGGATAAGCAGCGATCAGCTTCTCGCCTTCATAGACGGTGAGCATGTTCGTCTTGGTGTCGATCTTCACCGAGGTACTCGGCGTTGCTGGCTCGGGTTCCTTTTTGCTCTCCTTGTCCTGGCCTTTCTTCGCGTCCGCTTCGTCGTCGAGATCATTGGCGGCGATCTCGCTGCCGGGCTTCAAGTCTTTCACCGCAGCCAGTTCAAAGGGTTCGACGTTGGGTACGCTGAGGACGTCGCCGGCTTTGATCTGCTTGGTTTTGCCGGGATTCAGCTCCGCGAGGAAATCGGCATCGGTGTGAAATTTCTCCGCAATCGCCTCGGCGGCGTCCTTGTAAGGTAGCGACTTCTTCTTTGCCTGCTCGGGGACGGAGGCGGGCAGTTCGCCGATCTGCTGCAGGTCGGTGTCGGTCACGGTGTAGTCGATGAAGAGTGGATCGATGCTCGTGAGGCCGAGGCCGGTGATGTCCGGCGCGGTGCCATCATTGGGCTGGCCCTCCTCGGTCGGCAGCGCGACGAGGTGGCTCTGCGCCTGCCGGTAGAGCGCCAGCGCTTTCACCGTGAACTCGCCGTAGCGCCCGTCGATTTTCCCCGGCGCGAAGTCCGCGCGATCGAGGAAGACTTGGAGACGGGTGGCGGCTTCGAGGTCCGCTTTGGTGCGCGCTTTGGTTGTCTCCTTGGCGAATCCGGAAGACGTGGTGAGAAGGCCGGCCGCGAGCAGGGCGGTGAGGAATGTGGAGCGAGAGCGAGTGTTCATCGCTGGGGAATCGTCCGCGGTCGCGCCCGTGAGCGTGAAGATCGGGACCGATCTTGGCCGCGCGTTGCTTGGGCGGCCCGTCAGGGCTTCTTCATGAACTCAGCCTGCGTCTGGAAATACTTCAGCCACGCGCCGACCAGCGCGGCGACTTCCCGCTTTTCCGTGGCGGCCTCGTATTCGGGGACGGTGCGGCCCCAGTAAAAGCTGACGTAGCCGGCGGTGCGCGGTTTTGAGCGTTTGAGGAAGTCGTCCATTTCCTCGATCGAGCAGGAAAGCGGGAAGGTCTCCTCGATGAGCAGCGGCTTGCCGATTTCGTAAGTGGCCATCGCGGTGAGTGCGCGGTCCACTTCACCTTTGCCGGGGTAAAGATGGATGCTCACGAAATCGAGCGCGCCGCTCACTTCCGGCGAATAGAAGATCGGCTTCGCGCCCGGCCAGATCTGCGCCCACGGGATGACGCCGACGGTGATCAGGTGTTCGCGATCTTCCGCGCGGATGGCCGCGGTGAGCTGATCCACCCACGCCTTGGCGATCTCGATGGTCGTGCGTTGGCCGGAGTCGAGCGTGAGGCGTTGCACGAAATGTTTCCCCCCGAGCTCGCCCGCGAGCCAGCCCGCGTCCTTTTTTCCATCGAGGATCGGCTCGTTCATGAGGTCGTAGCAAAAGACGGCGGGTGAACCGCGGCACGTCCTGGCGATGGCGGACCAAAAGCGCGCTTGCACAGCCCAGCGCGCGGTTTCGTCGAGCGCGTCGTACCACGCGGGCGTGTCGGCCTTGTGGTAACAACCGAGACCGGTGATGTCCAAATACAGCCCGGTCTCCTCGGCGAGCACGAGCAAGCGGCGGAGCTGCGCGAGCGACTGCTCGTTTGGGGTGTCCGCCGTGCTCATGAATTTGCCGAGCTGCAGATGAATGCGCACGACGTTCGCGCCGAGTTCCTTCATCTCGCGGAAGTCGCTGACCACCGTGGCCCATTCGTCGTGCCAGTAATCCTCGAGCAACCGCCCGTGTTCGCCGTGGCTGTCGTGATCGTAGTTCACGCCCCACACGCGGAATAGCTTGCCGGACTTTGCGAGCACGAACGATTTGCCATCGGGGCTGACGCGTACGCCTTCCATGGCGGCAGCGGAAGCGGCGATGGCGAACGAGAGCACGAGCAGCGCGAGGTGGCGGAAGGGAGCGGACGTATTCATGGGAGGAGGACGCTGGCGACGACAGGCTACGCCGATCTGCGTCGGCTTCAATGCGCGAGGCGCGAGGCGCGAGGCCGTGGTCGAGGCAAGGTCCGGTCGATCTTGGGCAAGATCGGAGAGGCCGGCTCGCCCGGTGGTTTCTACATTCCCCGAGTGCGGAATCCATCCCCCATGTCTCCACGTTTCCCCAAACTCTCCGCCGCCGTTCCATTCTATCTCGGCCTCGCGATGGTCGCTGCGGGTGCGACCCACGATGCCACCACCGCGCAGAAGGCCTTTCTATGGACGCCATTCCTCGCGCCCTTTCATGCCGTGGTCCTGCATTTCCCGATCGGCTTCGTGACGATGGCCTGCGTGCTCGAACTCTACCGGATGCGCCGGCCGAGCGCGGACTTGAAGCCCGTGACTACGCTCACCCTCTGGCTCAGCCTGCTCAGCGGGATCATCGCGGCGACGCTCGGTATCCTGCGCGCGACCGGTGGCGGCTACGAGATTCACGAAGTGGAGTCGCACCGCTGGACCGGTCTCGCCGTCGTCGTCGCCACGCTGCTCGCGCTCGCGTTGCAGCGGTGGTCTTATCGCGATGAGTCGCGCGGCCTTCTCACGGCCAGCTACCGCGGCCTGCTCGCGATCACGCTCGGCCTGCTCGTGGTCGCCGGGCACATGGGCGGCAATCTCACGCACGGCTCGAAATACCTCACGGAAAACGCGCCGGCTTTTGTCCGCGAATTCATGGAAGAAGAGCCGCCGGCTTCCGCGGACGCGGGCTCCCTCGCGAGCCTCGATGAAAAGCAGCGGTTCTTCGTCGAGCAGGTGCAGCCGATCCTCGAAAAGAAATGTTTCCGCTGCCACGGCCCGGAAAAGCAGAAGGGCGATTATCGCATGGATCAGCCGGAGATCGCGCTGAAAGGCGGCGAGAGCGAGAAGACCGCGATCAAGCCCGGCGACCCGCTCGGCAGCGAACTCGTGCGCCTCATTCTCCTGCCTCCCGGCGACGATGAAATCATGCCACCGGAAGGCAAGGAGTCGGTGACCGCCGAGGAAGCGCTGACGATCATCCGCTGGATCCAAAAAGGCGCTCCGTTCCCGGTGGTGGCGAAGACTTCAGCCGTGAGCGAGGCGAGCGGGCAGTAGTTTGCCGAAGCGCCGGATCAGGGCGCCACTTCCCATGCCTTCAGGTCGGCGAGGGCGACGGACGCGCCGCTGGTCACGAAGCGATAGCCTGTCTTGTCCACGTCGAGCGAAGTGTGGCTGCCTTCGATCTTCACGCCATTGTCCGTCTGCACGGCGACCTTCTGGCCCTTCACTTCGATCTGCAGGGTGTACCACTGGCCGGGTTCAAATTTCACCTCGGCCTTGCCGATCTGCTCGGCCTTGGATTTCTCGTCTTTCTTGTCCTTGTCGGTCTGCACGACGAGCCCGGCGGGCGTGATGTTCACGCGGAAGAGGTGGCCTTTTGCGTGATTGTAGCTCACCGCGAGGGTCTTCGAGCCATCGAGCTTGAAGGAGAAGCGGATGATGGAGTCGTGGTTTGGCACGTTCAGCGCGCAGACCGCGGCGTGTTTGTCCTCGGCGACTTCCTTGCCGACGAGTGCGCCCTCGCGGATCTGCCAGTCGCCTTTCGCGACTTTCCAAGTCGTGCCCAGCGTCGGACTGGTGAAGGCATCTTCCGCGGCGATTTTCGCGGGCTTGGCGAGGAGTGGTTTGAGATCGGTGCCTTTGCCGGCGAAGCAAAGCGTGGAGGGTAGCGTGAGGAGAGCGAGGAGCGTGGGGAGTTTCATGAGGTGGGCCGGTGAAACTCGACGGCGCGGAATTTGTCGCGGCGCACATTTCGGATAATCGCCGAGGATTGCCTGTCGCCGTCCGGCGATCTGTGCCAGACAAGAGGAATGAACGTCGAACGACTCAAGTATGTGATCTGGGCTGCGGAGATGCAGCGCGCGGTGGACTTTTACGTGAAGGTCTTCGGCGGCACCGTGCTGAAGCAGAACGAAATCATCAGCGAGGTCGCGATCTGCGGCGGTGTGATCGGCATCCACGGCGGCGGCGAAGGCCAGCGCACGTGGACGGGGCTCAGTTTTCAAGTGCCGGATGTCATCGCTGGTGCGGCGGAGATCATCGCGGCGGGCGGCCAGCTCACGCGCGAACCGCAGCCCGAGGACGACGAACCGCCGCATCTCGCGATGTGCATGGACCCCGAGGGCAACGAGATCATGCTCACCCGCAAACGCTCGTAGGCGCTCACGCCACGGTCAGCGGGCCGTCGAACATCGTCAGGCTCACGACTTCCGTCTTCGCGATATGCGGGCCGTGCTCCGTGCCTTTCGGCGCGAAGAAAAGCGTGCCCGGCGTATAGGTCACGCCACTTTCCTCCCACTCGCCGGAAAGAATCCACGCCCACTCATTGGCCACCGGATGTGTGTGCGCGGGGATGACTTTCCCCGCGTGAAATTTCCGCAGCACGACCACGCCGCCGGTCGCTTCGTTTTTGTGCAGGATCTTCAACTCCACGCCCTCGTAGGGGCCGGGCTGCCACGGTTTGGTTTCGGCGAGGGCGAGGTAGGGAAACATGCCGCCATGCAACGGCGGGCGCGCCTGCGCCGCAAGCGCGGAGCTCTCGGATGATTTTGCTCCCGTTGTCATCCTGAGCGAAGTCGAAGGACCTCTGGCTTCTGCCTTTCGTCATCCGCGCGGCCGGTCGCGTAGGGTTACTCGGGGGAAACCACGCGACTGAAGAAGAAGGATATTGGAGGCCCTTCGACTTCGCTCAGGATGACACAAGGAATGGCGCCTGCGATCGGCGCGACGCGGAGATTTACGCCGCGCCGCGGAGCCGCTTTAGTGCGCGCTCCATGCAATCTCCCGCCCATTGAAAAAAGTCGTCATCCATTCCGATGGCGGGTGCCATGGCAATCCCGGGCCCGGTGGTTGGGCGGCGGTGCTGGCCTATGGCGCGCACACCCGCGAGATCAGCGGCGGCGCCGCGGCCACGACGAACAACCGTATGGAACTGCTCGCCGCGATCGAAGCCCTGCGCACGCTCAAGCAGCCGTGCAGCGTCGAGTTTCACACCGACTCCGAGTATCTGAAAAACGGCGTGACCAAATGGGTCCGTGGCTGGAAACGCAGCGGCTGGAAAACATCGGCCAAGAAACCGGTGAAAAACGAGGACCTCTGGCGGGCGATCGACGCCGAGGCGACGCGTCACGAGGTGCAGTGGCATTGGGTGAAAGGTCACGCCGGTCACGCTGGCAACGAACGCTGCGATGTGCTCGCGAACGAAGCGATCGCGAAGATCAAGCAAGCCCACACGTCCGCGCAGTTGAAGGCGGCGCTGGCCGAGTTCACCGCCGCGCAGGCGCCGGTGGAGCCAGAGGGGCTGCTGTAAGGTGGTTTGATTCTCCCGCTCGCGAAGCAGGAGAGTCGGGCGAGCCCCGGAGGTCGGGCAAAGGGGATGACAGAAGCGAGGACCCGTTTCCGAAGGGTGAAAATCGGTTTCTATCCGGGTAACTGCGGTTTCCTTCTTGGAATCTACGGTTTCCTTCCTGGAATCTACGGTTTCCTTCCGGAAAGATTCGATAGCGCTCCTGAATGCTGCGGATACGATCCGGTAAGCCGCCATTTCCATCGTGGAAGTCTCAATTTCCATCCCGGATGAGGAGGATTCACTCTCGGTCGAGGTGGTTTCCGTCCTGGAAGTGGCGATTGCATTCCTTGCTCCGGCGATTTACACGTCTCGGATGGACGTTTCTCCCGATCCCGCCGATGGCTCTGCCGATTCGCCGACTCAGGCTCCCAACCCGCCCGCCGAGGCCGCGCTCCCGCGGGGTCCGATGGCCAAAGCACTGGGGACTTCGCTCCGCTGGCGGATCTTGGGAGAGCTGGCCTCGGGGGAGCCGCTCATGGTGGTGCAGATCGCAGAGAAGCTCGGCCACCAGCCGACGCTGATCTCGAAGCACATGGTGTGGCTGCGCGAAGCCGGGATGGTGGAAACGGGGCGCTCGGGGCTCTATGCGATCCCGCGCCGCTTTCTCCCGTCGCCGGGCGATGGCGTGGTGGATTATGGCCACTGTCTGCTGCGCTTCTAGGCGCGCGCCCCTTACTTCTGCTCGCGGGTGCGGTCGGCTTCTTTCTTGAGGGCTTCGGCTTGGGCTTCGCCTTGTTTCTTCACGACTTCGGCGTCGCCGACGGCGGCTTTCTTGGTGGCGTCGGCGGCTTCTTCGAGTTTGTCGGCCCGGTTTTCGACCTGGGCTTTGCGGGCTTCCTCCTGCTTGGAGTCGCAGGCGGTGAGGGTGAGGGCGGCGAGGGAAACGATGGTGAGGATTTTCATGACACCAAGGAATCGGGGCTTCCCCACGGGGAGGACGCGTGAGAGTCCCGACTCAGGTGAGATTTACGTCGCGTGCCATCAGCGGAAACCGGTGCGCGTGATGCGGACTTCGGGGCGGTAGGTGATGCGAATGAGCAGATCGCCGCGTCCGCCGCGCGGCTTGGGCAGACCTTCGCCGGGCACGGCGACGATCGCGCCGCGGGCGACACCGGCGGGGATGTTTACGCGGAGCATGCCGCCGGCGGGGCCGGGGATCATCTCGGAGCCGCCCTGCGTGGCGCGGCGGGAGTTGATGCGCAGGTCGCAGCGGAGATCGCTGCCGCGGGCCTTGAAGCGGGCGCCGGGACGGACCCGCAAGCGCACTTGGAGGAAGCCATCGGCGAAAGGGTCGGTGCGCGGAATGCGGAGTCGGGTGCCGGGCGCGGTCTCGGGCGGGACGGCGACGCGATACGTTTCCGCGCCGTGGGGATTCGCGGGGTCCTGGACGCGCACTTCGAACTCGGTGCCGCGGAGAAATTCATCGATCCGCAGATGGGCGTCCTGGGTGATATTGCGCTCGATTTTCGCGCGAGCAGCCGGAGCGGCGGTGCGGCGTGGGGTCTCGAGTTCGCGATCGTAAGCGTGCCGGCGCGCGGGATCGCTGAGCGTCTCATACGCGGCGTTGAGCGCCTGGGTTTGCGCGACGGCTTCGGGCGAACCGGCGTTGACGTCGGGGTGGTGGCGCTTGGCGAGGAGCCGATACGCCGTGCGGATCTGTGCGAGGGTGCAGCGGCGGTCGAGACCGAGCGTGGCGTAGTGGTCGGGGAGCGTGTCCAAGAGCGGCGATCTTACCGCGACGGAGCCCGCGATTGGCGAGAGGTTTGATGACGCTCTCAGGCCTAATTTGAATTTAGAACGAGACGGTCTTCGACTTTCTCCGAATTTCTGCTACAAGGATGGATGAAATCAACCAGCGCTTTTTCTCGTCGAGGTCCAGATCGGGTCGCGGAGGAGTTGGCCACAGTGCTCATGGGGAAGGACTCGTATGAGTTCAAGGCACTCTTCACCGTCGTCCACGCCAACCTGAAAGCCCGCAATGCGGCCAGCGGTGGCGAGGAGATGCTCCGCCTCCGCGCTTACGAGAAGCTCCAGAATCTCGTGGGGACCGGCATGGTGAAGAAAGTCGGCAAAGAATATCGCGGCGTGCCCAAGGCGCTCGCGGGTTACATGGAAACTGCCGCCGCGATGAATGTGGAATTTGAAGCGCGCAAATTGAGCCGCTTGTCGGCAGTCTCGGAGAAATAACCAATGGCAAAACCAAATTATCAGTTTGAGAAGCGGAAGCGGGACATGGAAAAAAAGGCCAAGAAGGAGGAGAAGCGTCGGCGGAAGCTGGAGCCCGGCAACACGACGCCGGAAGCCTCCGCGGACGAGTCTCCCACACCGTCGGCGCCGGTCTAAAATCGATGGCTAACGGCCCCGTTTCGGCCTCGATCTCGAAGGCCATGCTCAAGCTCGCGCGGCAGATCGACGCGACGTCTGAGGCGCTGCTCGTGGCGGTTGAAGCCGGTGAAGAATGCCTGCCGGGACGCAGTTTTCAGAATGTGGCTGCGATGGTCCGCAAACTCGGCGGCTCGGTGCAGCACGGCTGGCGCCTGCGCGAGCAGGCGATGGCCTATGTCGAAGGGCAGTTCCACGCGGTGTGGCGCCGGCTCGATGGCGCGTTAATCGATGTGACGCCGCGTGCAGATGGATTGACCGAGATCATTTTCCTGCCGGACTCGAAACTGGTCTGGACGGGCGACGACGTAGAGCCGCGGCGCATGATGCTGAATCTGCAGCCATGTTACTGCGGCAGCGGGATGCCGTACAAGATTTGCCACGGCCTCGCGGACGAGTAGGCGGCAGGTAACCGAAAGTGCGATCCGTTACTTCGTGCTCGCGCCATTGACTGGCGGGCGGGAGTGATGACCAGCGGCGAATTTCGCGTTCAATTCCGCAGCGGTTTCCAGGAACGTCGCCAAGCCCTTCGGAATGCCCTGATATTCCTTGCCGGTTTTTTTCACGACGCCAGCCTGCACGAGGTTTTGCAGCTTCTCGTAGGCACGGAGGCGGAGCATCTCTTCTCCACCGGAGGCTGCGTTGCGGGCCTTCAGGTTGTCGTAGACGATCGTAAAAAGTGATTTGAACTCAAAGGACGTCTTTGCCGAAAGCACCGCCGCCAACTCCTCCGCGACCCGATCCGGTCCCCGACGTGAAAAGGCATAGGTTTTCTTCATCAGGACCCTTCGCAGAGTTTGGCGATTAAGCGAGCGGGGCTTTCATCTATCTTCCCGCCGGGGTGAAGTTTGAGGCTGCGAGGGCGGTGGTGATGGGCGACGGCAAGTATTTCGGAAGCCACGATTTGCGGGGGCGCGGGAGAAGTCTCCTTGCTGTTTCGCTGCACACGGCAATATAAAAATCGCCCGTCCGGCATGAGCGTTGTGTCCGACGAAACGATCCCCTCCCTATTACGACCATGCAGGACTTCTCCGAAATATCCTACGTCGTCGACGATCAGGATCGCTTGGTCTCGGTATGCACGGAGTGGGTGCAGTTCGCCCTGCAAAACGAAGGCGAAGGTCTCACGCCGGAGCAATTGATCGGGCGGTCGTTGTGGGATTTCATCACCGATGATCCCACACGGGAACTTTACGAAGCGGTGCTGGAGCATGTGCGCGTGGGCTCGCCAACGGATCTCGTCCTGCGTTGTGACGCCCCGGAACGTCGACGCCTGATCGAGATGATTGTGACGCGGCGGGCCAATGGAAACGTGGAGTTCAAGACGGTGCTCCTCGCTTCCAAGGCCCGGACCGCGCAACGGCTGCTCGCGAAGTCGACGCCGCGCACGGCGCAGCATGTCATGGTTTGCAGTTGGTGCGAACTTGTGAACGTGGACGTGGAGAAGTGGTTCGAAGTGGAGGCGGCGATGGAATATCTGCACCTCGCCGACGAGTCGGAATTGCCACGGATTGAACCCGTGGTCTGCCCGGCCTGCTACTCCAAGGTCATGGAGATTCTCGCGTCGTCGAAGCCGCTCGGAGAAGTCTGAGCGAACGCTACAGCGCGGTGGTGCGCACGGTCTCGAGCAGTTCTTCGAGGCGCTGCCAGAATTCGCGGCCGGGTTGCAGCCCGTTGCCCATGACCGCGAAGGTGAGTTCGCGGCCCTGCTGCGTGCGAATGAATCCGACCTGCGTTTTCACGCCGGACATGCCGCCGATTTTCCCGCGAACATTTCCCCTGCCATACCCGCTCAGGCTCTCGAAGAAACGCTGACCGTTCGGGCCGCGGCGGGCGGCGAGGTTCACGGCGGCGAGATCGATCGGGCGGATCATATTGGCGCGCGCGAGTCCGCTGCCGTCGATGAGCCGCAGGCCGACGAACTTGATGCCCGCCTTTTCCCAATAGGCGCGCACGACTTCGGCGGGATCGGCGTTTTGCTTCCGTCCGACGGCGAGGAAAAAGCACTGCGCTTCGAGGTTGTCGCTGACCTTGTGCAGGTGGTCGATGATCTCGGGAAGCAGCGCGGACTGGTGACTCGCGAGGGTCGTGCGGGCCGTGGTTGGGAAGGGACCGGAGCCGTTCGTAAACTTCACGCCCGCGCTTTCCAGGTGGGTGCGGAGCAGTTCGGCGGCGAGCGCGGGAGGATCGGGGATGGCGGCGGAAACGGTGAAACTGCTTTCGCTCACGGGCACCGTGCCGCGCAGAGTGATCGTGCGGCCGTAGGGCTGGGAATACACGACGACCGCATCGCCGCTCCCGGCGGGACCGGTGACGACGTGATTTTCCCAGCGGATGTCACGCAGGGCGGGCGCACCGCCGAGCAGTTTCGCCGGTTCGCCGACTTTCGCGCCGGGCTCGAAGCGGATCTCCATACGGTTGTGGTCGAGGTTCATGCCGAAGGCCCCGGCACCGTAGGCGTTGCCGATGTCGCCCCAGTTCCAATGCTCGCTCACCGGATCGGGTGGGAAGATCGACGCATCGACGACCAGTCGGCCAGTCACCTTTTTCAAACCCGCGGCGACGACCGTGTCGGCGAGTTTGGCGAGATCCTCCTGCGAGAAAGTGGGATCGCCTCCGCCGACGAGCACGAGATCGCCGTTGATTGTTCCAGCGGCATCGAGTGGGGCGCTGCCGGCGAGGCTGGTCTCGAAGCGAAACTCTGGTCCGAGTAGACCGAACGCGGCTCCAGTGGCGGCGGTCTTCAGCGCGGAGGCCGGGCAGAGCGCGGTTTCAGCGAGCGGGGAGGCGTAGATGGTCTGACCGTTTTCATCGAGCAGGCAAAAGCCCACGAGAGCGCCCGCGAGCTGCGGATGATTCGACCAGTCGCGGAAGATGCGTTCGAATTTTCCGACCGGAGCCGGCGCGACGGTTGGCTGCGGCTGCTCGACGGGTTTTTCGCGAAGGCGCAGGCCGAGCGCTATGGCGGCGGCCCAGCCGGAAAGCAGCAGGGTGATTTGAAGGGCGACGACGACGGGAGAGCGTTTGGGCGCGGTCACACGCGGAGTCTAAGCAACTTTCTCGGAAAGATGCGCGCAGAAAACTGACGGCGTCGCGAGCTGACTACGTTTCGGCTGTGGCGATCATCTCATCTCTCCGGCGCTGCATCTCGGCTGACGACACTTTCTCCACCTGCTGCGAGGTGGTCCACTCGTGCCCGAAAGGATCCCGCACGTTGAGGCTACCCTGCCAAACTGCGGAAGCTTTCTGTTTCATAGTGCGGGAGGTTCGCACTTTGGCCGCAGCATGGATGTTTCTTTTTTTGGCTGGAAGCGGCGGCCTTTTCATCGCGGCGAAAAAGGTGCATGAGTGCGGGCGCTCTCCCCCATGAACCGCCCCAATTTTATCCTGTCCGCCGGGCTTGCCGCGCTGCTCGTGGCGTTCGTGCTCTGGTGGCGCGCGACGCCTTCCAGCGCCGATGCGGAGAAATCGCCAGACGAGACAGCGAAGCATGCGGCCGGGCTGGCGCAGCGATCATCGCGGGGCGATGCGGAGGCGCACCCGGACGAGCCGGAGTGGCGCACGGGCGAAGCGGCAGGGGGTGATCCGCGAGTGGCGAAGCTTTTCCAAGGGCTGCGTGGCGGTCCGCGACGCGGGAAGATTTCGCGGCAGGCGATCGAGGCCTACCTCGCCACCACCGAACGCAGCAGTGGCAGCCTGCTGGCCGCATGGGAGGAGAGCGGCAGCGAGGAGTATCTGCGCGAGGCGGCGAAACGTTTCCCGGATGATCCGCGCGTGCAACTGGCGGCGGCGATGAGTCCCTCCTTCGGCGCCGAACGCGGCGCCTGGATCGAGCGCCTCAAGAAATCCGACCCGGCAAATCCGCTGCCGAACTGGATCGCGGCGGCGGAGCATTTTTCCGGCAAGCGCAGCAAGGAAGCGATCGCCGAACTGCTCGGTGCCGATGGCAAGACCGGCTTCCAGAATTACGCGGAGCAGATGATTCCGGAGCGGCGCGCGATGTATGAAGCGTCGGGGCTCGAGCCGATGCGGGCGCAGGTCGAGGCGCAGATGAATACGCGCTACGATTACCTCGGGCGGCTGCAAAATGCGGCGCGCGGGATCGAGGGCGAAGTGAAGAAGCTGCGCTCCGGCGGCGACGCGCAGACGGCGCAGGACTTGAGTGCGACCGCGGTGAATATCGGGCGAATCATGAGCAGCAACCAGCAAGGCACCTTGCTCGATCAGCTCGTCGGCCTCTCGGTCGAGAGCTCCGCGCTCAAGCAAATCCCGCCCGGTGAGGCGATGTCCGTGCTCGGCATGACCACGGCGCAGCGCGAGGCGGAGTTGGAAAAGCAGAAACGTGAACTGCTCGAATACGGACGAATGGCCAACGAAGTCGTCAAGGGCAAGACGACGATGACAGAGGTCACGGAATATTTTGAGCGTCGTCGCCGCGAGGGCGAACTGCCCGCGCTCCGCTGGCTGGCCGGCCGGCGGGCGGGGCGCTAGTCGCGGCAGTATTTCACTTGCCCCGACGCTCCGGGCCGCGCTTTCTCTCCCACCTCCCCGCTATGAAAATCCTCTCCCTCCTCCTCGCCGTCTGGCCCGCCTTCGGCATTTCGTTCCGCGCTTCCGCGGAAGAACCCAAGCTGGTCGTGGCGATCCTCGTCGATCAATTGCGCTACGATTATCTCGAGCGCTTTTACAGCCAGTTCACGCCTGGAGGTTTCCGCCTGCTCATCGATCAAGGCGCGTTCATGACTTATGCCCAATACGATTTCAGCCCAACGGTCACGGGACCGGGCCACGCGAGTTTCCTCAGCGGCGCGCCGCCTGCGGTGCACGGGATCATTTCCAATGAGTGGTTCGACAAACGCACGGGCAAGGGCCTGAACTGTGTCGGCGACGCTGAGGTGAAGGGGGTCGGCGGCAAGGAAGGCGAAGGCAGCCGTTCGCCGCGCAATTTCATCGGCTCGAATTTCTCCGACGAGATGCGGCTGCGCTACCGCTCGAAAGTGGTGGGCGTGTCGCTCAAGGATCGCGGGGCCATTTTGCCCGCGGGCAAGAAACCGACGGGCGCGTATTGGTTCGATTCGTTCAGCGGGAATTTCATCACCAGCACCTACTATCGGACGGACCTGCCGGCTTGGGTGCAGGAGTTCAATGCGCGCAAGCGACCGCAGTCCTTCATCGGCCAGACCTGGTCGCGCCTACTCGATCCCTCGGCCTACGAGTGGCCGGACCTCATGGTTGGCGAAGGAGTACCGGCGCCGGCGAAGACGCCGACCTTCGACTACCTCATCCGGCCTTCACCGACGGAGGGTTACGAGACGATCGTGCCGACGCCATTTGGCAATACGCTGCTCGCCGAGTTCGCTCTGGCCGCGCTGGAAGGCGAGAAACTCGGGCAGGGTCCGCAGCCGGATGTGCTGTGCGTTTCCTTCTCCGCGACCGATGCCGCCGGTCACCGCTTCGGCCCGTATTCGCAGGAAGCGCAAGACATGATGCTGCGGCTCGATCGCGATCTCGCGCAGTTCTTCGCCGCGCTGGAAAAGAAGATCGGGATGAAGAATGTGACGATCGTGCTGACGGCCGATCACGGCGTGGCGCCGACGCCGGAATTCGCCACGGAGCAGGGCTTTGACGGGCTGCGTCTGGACACGGCACCGCTGCTCGCCGACTTGCAGGCGCAGCTCGTGCAGCGTTTCGGCGAGGCGAAGTTTTTCCTCTGGCCGCGACTGGTCGATGGTCACCTTTACCTCAACCGCGAGGCGCTCTGGGCGGCGAAGATTAGTGCCGACGACGTCGCGGTGTTTGTCCGCGAATGGGCGCTGGCGACCGGCAAATTCCAGGCGGCTTACACGCGCTCGCAACTGCTCGATGGCCGGGCGCCGGGCGTGCTGGGGCGCAGGATTCTGAATGGTTACAACGCCGAGCGCAGCGGCGACGTGGTGCTCGTGACCAAGCCTTACACGTTGTCGGTCACGGTGAAGAGCGGCACGACGCATGGCTCGCCCTTCGGCTACGACTCGCACATTCCGGTGCTGTTCTTCGGCACGGCGTTCAAGCCCGGACGCTATGCGGACGAGTTTTACATCACGGACATCGCACCCACGCTTTGCGCCGCGCTGCGGATCAACGAACCGCCCGGCGCGACGGGCAAGCCATTCGTGAAAGTGCTCGCGGATAATCCGTGAGCCCGTGCGTCAGCTCGCGGCGCGGACCTGCCGGCGGCGATATTCCGCCGGTCCGGTGCTGAAGTAGCGCCGGAAAACGCGGGTGAAATAATAGCGATTCGGGAAACCGCAATCGGCGGCGATCTGCTCGATGCTGCGGTCGGTGAGCGCGAGCAGTTGCGCCGAGTGCCCGGCGCGCGCCTGCTGCACATAAAGCGCCGGCGTGGTGCCGGTGTGCTCCTTGAACCAACGGATGAAAACGCTCTCGCTCATGAGCGCGCGCCGGGCGAGCGCGGCATTTGAAAGTTCGCCCGCGAGTTGGCTGTGGAGGAAGCGCAGGAGATGATCGAGCCGTTCGGGCTGCTCGGGCGCGATAGGGACCTCGAGCTCGGCGAAGGTGGTGTGGAGCAGCGCGGCGCTGAGGTGGTAAAGGTGCTGCCGGGTGAGCGGCGAATCGGCGGCGGTGCGGGCGGTAATGACGCTCTCGATGAGCGAGCGCAGCGGGGCAGTGACCGGGACGACGGCCGGTTGTCGGGGAAAGGCGCTGGCCGATTGCAGCGGGCTGAAGTGCAGCCAGAAATGCGGCGCTCGCGTTTCGCAGACACAATCGAACGGCGTGGCATCGGGAATGATGAGCAGGCGATCGGCGCGCAACGGGAAAGTCTCGCGACCGAAGCGCACCTGGCAACCGGGCGCGCGGTTGTGGTAGAGCCGCCAGAAGGGGCTGAGCACGCCGGGGTGATTCCAGTCCGCGCCGCGCGGAAGCCAGCCGCATTCGTGGATGACGAAGGTCAGGAAGCCGAGCCGCGGCGCGTCGCCGAGGCGCAGTCCGCGCCGGGTGAAGGGCGATTGGTAACCGCCTTTGATGCGCTTGCGTGGCATGGCGGGGAAAGTGCCGGACCGGGAGCGGAGAGGCAAGATTCGACACAAACGACGCCATCTGGCCCCGCATCGTTACGTCTTCGCGTAAGGGAAGGCTAATGCGGCGCTTATGCCCAAGGCAGGAGGTGGCGGGCGCGCAGGATAAGACACAACGAAAGCAGGATCGGGCATCGTCTTTCCGCTAAGCTTCGGCAACCGTCCGGCATTCCTTTGCTGCATACCCCATGAACATCCGCCTGCTCCTCCTCACGTCCGCCGTTCTCGGTGCGCCCGCTTTTGCCGCCGAAAATGTGGTTACGGCGAATCACGCCGCAGATATGGAGAAGGGACTCGCGCTTTTTAAAAATGATGTCGCCAAGCTGCTCACCGAGCAGTGCGTGAAGTGCCACGGTGGCGAGAAGGGGACCAAGGGCGGCTTCGATCTCAGCACGCGCGAACTGGCGATGAAGGAAGGCGATTCGGGCAAGGGGATCGTGCCCGGCAAGTCGGCAGACAGCCTGCTGGTGACGTCGATCCGCCACGACGACCCGGACCTGAAGATGCCGAAAAAGGCGGACAAACTTTCCGATGCCGCGATCGCGAAGATCACGCAGTGGGTGGATCTCGGCGCGCCCTTCGACAAGCCGCTGGTCGAAGGAAAATTGGTCCGGGACAAATCCAAGGTTTCGGAGACGGATCGGAAGTTCTGGTCCTTCCAGCCGCTCGCGAAACCGCTGCCGCCGGTCGTGAAAAACGAAGCGTGGACGAAGACGCCGATCGACCGCTTCATCCTCGCCAAGATCGAGGAGAAAGGTTTCGTGCCGAGCACGCCGGCGGACCCGCGGAAGCTGATTCGGCGCGCTTATTTCGACCTCATCGGCCTGCCGCCGTCGCCGGAGCAGGTGGAGAAATTTGTCAGTGACGCGGCGCCGAATGCTTTCGAGAAAGTTGTCGATGAATTGCTCGCCAATCCGCACTACGGCGAGCGCTGGGGCCGGCACTGGCTCGATCTCGCGCGCTACGCCGAGAGCCACGGATACGAGCAGGATTACGATCGGCCGAACGCCTATCACTACCGCGACTACGTGATCCGGGCGCTCAACGCCGATCAGCCGTACGACGAGTTCCTGCGTTGGCAGATTGCGGGTGATGAATTCGCGCCTGAGAAGCCCGAGGCGTGGAAAGCGACGGGCTTCCTCGCGGCCGGGACGCACGCCACGCAGATCACCGCGAACCAGGCGGAGAAGGAGCGTTACGACGAACTCGATGACCTCGCGGCGACGATCGGCAATGCGGTGCTCGGCCTGAGTGTCGGCTGCGCCCGCTGCCACGACCACAAGTTCGATCCGATCCCGGCGAGCGATTACTACCGCTTCATCTCCACCTTCACGACGACGGTGCGGAGCGACTACGACATCATTCTCAATCCCAACGAATACGGCCCCGCGAAGGCCAAGTGGGATCGCGAGCACGCCCCGCTCGACGCCGCGCGGGAGAAGTATGAGAAGGAGGAACTGCCCGCGCGTTTCGCGAGTTGGGAGCAGGCGGGCGGCAAGGTGCCGATGCCGAAGTGGACCGTGCTGAAGGATGGCGCGGCGGAATCGAAGGGCGGGGCGACGATGGACCGGCAGGGCGATGGAGCGTTTCTCATCACTGGCACAAATCCCGATTTCGATGTCTTCACGATCAGCGCTCCGGCACCCGAGGGACGGTTCACCGGAGTGAAGCTCGAAGCTTTGAAGCACGAGGGGTTGGTCCGCTCCGGGCCGGGTCGGGCACCGAATGGCAATTTCGCGCTCAGTGATTTCACCGTGCAGGTGACGACGGTTGGCGGTCAGCCGATACCCGTGAAACTGGCCAAGGCGACGGCGACTTTTGAGCAGAAGGGATTGCCGGTGAAGGCGGCGATCGATGGCGATAAACGCTCGGCGTGGGCCGTCGATCCGCAATTTGGCAAAGATCACGCGGCTGTCTTCACGCTCGCCGAGCCTCTGACTCTCGAAGCCGGCGCGACGCTCACCTTCACGCTGCACTTCAACAACAACGCCCGGCATGCGATCGGTAAGACGCGTTTGTCGGTGACCGATTCTCCTGACCCGGTCATCGCCGATGGTCAGACCAACGCCACGCTCGTCGAGGTGCAGCGCATTTTGAAAATCGCCCCCGATCAGCGGAAGCCGGCTGAGGTGGAAAAGGTGCTCGCGTGGTTTCGCCCGGAGGACGCCGCATGGCAGAAGCTCGACGCCGCGGTCGCGGCGCACGCTCGCCTCGTCCCGCAGCCCGAGAAGATCACCGCGCTGGTTTCGAGCGAAGGGCTGAAGGCGGTGCGGTTGCACACGCAAGGGCCGGACTTTTACGAGAAGACGTTCGAGCTCAAGCGCGGCGACGTGAATCAAAAGCAGGAAGAGGCGAAGCCCGGGTTCCTGCAGGTGATCACGCGCGCCGAGGAGTCGAAGTGGATCGCTCCAGCGCCTGCGGATGCGCGGACGCCGATGAAGCGCGCGGCGCTCGCGCAGTGGCTCACGGATTCCGAGGCCGGTGCGGGACACCTCGCCGCGCGGGTCATCGTGAACCGCCTTTGGCAGCATCATCTCGGACGCGGGATCGTGGCGACGCCGAGCGATTTCGGTGCGCAGGGTGATAAACCTACGCATCCCGAGTTGCTCGATTTTCTCGCGGGCGAACTCATCCGCAGCGGCTGGCGGCTGAAGGCGCTGCACAAGCAGATCATGCTCAGCGCGGTCTATCAGCAAAGCAGCGCGGTGGCACCGGCGGTGCGTGCGGCCGATCCGGCGAATGCGCTCTTTGCGCATCAGCCCCGGCGGCGACTCGAAGGCGAGACGATCCGCGACGCCATCCTCGCGGTGAGCGGCGTGCTTGATCCGAAGATGTTCGGCCCCGGCACGCTCGACAACGCGATGCAGCGCCGCTCGATCTACTTCCAGATCAAGCGTAGTCAACTGCCGCCGATGATGACCACCTTCGACGGCCCGGACACGCTGCAGAGCACGGGCCTGCGATCGAGCACGACGGTGGCACCGCAGGCCTTGCTGCTGCTGAATAATCAAAGCGTCCGCGGAGCCGCGCGGGCTTGGGCGGCCAAGCTGGCCAAAGAGCCCACGGAACAGGCCGTCGCGCGGGCGTATGTCGCCGCCGCCGGTCGCCCGCCGGCCAGCGAGGAACTCGCGGACGTGTCCGCCTTTCTCCGGGCGCAGACCGAGTCCTATCAAACTGCCGGCAAGGCCAACGCCGGTGAACTTGCGCTCGCGGATTTCTGCCAGTCGCTCTTCGGCCTCAATGAATTTCTCTACGTCGATTAAGCCTCCCGTCCTGCCATGAAAATTCCCCATTTTTCCACCGCACCATCCGCGCATTTTTGTTCGCGCCGCGATTTCCTGAGCCGCACCGGAGCGGGTGCCGGGATGATCGGACTCGCTGGAGCGCTCGCCGATTCGGGCCTGCTCGGAGCGAGCGCCAAAGCGGCAGTCGCCGCTGACGTGAATCCACTCACGGCGAAAAAGAGCCACGTTCCCGCGAAAGCAAAGTCGGTGATCTGGCTCTTCATGAATGGCGGTCAGAGCCAGGTGGATACTTGGGATTACAAACCCGAACTCGCGAAGTTCGATGGCAAGGATTTGCCGGGCTTCGATAAAAATACCGGGTTCTTCGTCAATGACGTCGGCGGGTTGCTGAAGTCGCCGTTTTCTTTTCAGCAGTATGGCAACAGCGGCACGTGGGCGTCGGAGATATTCCCGAATCTCTCGAAGCACGTGGACGACATGGCGTTCATCCACTCCTGCCACACGGAGACGAACAACCACTCGCCCGCGCTCTTTCAAATCAACACGGGAATGAACCGCATGGGTTTCCCGTGCGCCGGCGCTTGGGTGACTTACGGGCTCGGCACGGTGAACCAGAATTTGCCGGCGTTTGTCGTCATGTACGACACGCTCGGGCGCGGTCTGCCGAAAGGCCACGCGAGCAATTGGGGTTCGGGTTTTTTGCCCGGCGTGTATCAAGGCACGGCGCTGAATGCGCAGGGGCAGCCGATCAATAACCTCTCGCGCGATGCGGAGATGACCGACCCCCAGCAACGCGCGCAGCTCGACCTCATGGGCAAGCTGAACCGGCGGGCGCTGAAGGGCGACGCCGACCCGGAATTGTCGGCGCGCATCGAGAGCTTCGAGCTGGCGTATCGCATGCAGATGGCCGCGCCCGAGGCGCTCGACGTCGCCTCGGAGCCGGAGCACATTCGCGCGCTCTACGGCATCGAAGAGAAGCGCTGCTCGCATTTTGCCAAGCAGTGCCTCATGGCGCGGCGCATGGTGGAGCGCGGCGTGCGCGTGGTGCAGATCTATAGCGGCGGCATGGAAAACGAGCGCTCGTGGGACGGGCACAAGGACATCGCCGGCAACCACCGGCAGTTTGCGGGTGAGACGGATCAGCCGATCGCCGCGCTCATCACGGATCTGAAGCAGCGCGGGCTGCTCGATTCCACGCTCATCGTCTGCTGCGGGGAGTTTGGGCGTTTGCCGCTCGCGCAGAAAGGCGCGACGCCGGGCCGCGATCATAATCCGCACGCGTTCACCGCTTGGTTTGCGGGCGGCGGGGTAAAAGGCGGGACGCACTACGGCGAAACCGACGAGTTCGGCCACAAGGCTGCGGTGGACAAGGTGAGCGTGAACGACCTGCACGCCACGATTCTCGCGTTGCTCGGGCTCGATCACGAGAAGCTCACCTATCGCCTGAACGGACGAAACTTCCGCCTGACGGACGTGGCCGGCGAGGTCGTGCGGCCGATCATCGCGTAGTTTCCGAAGATCACGATTGCCCGCGCCCGCGGCTTTCAGTAAAGCCCCGTGCGTTTATGCACGACCTCATCCGTGATATCACCATGTGCATTGCGGCCGCGTGGCTGCTCGGGCTGGTGGCGCAATTCCTCCGGCAGCCGGTGCTGCTGGCCTACCTCGTCGGCGGCTTCATGCTCGGCCCGGCGGGTTTGCGGTTCATCGAGTCCGGCGAAAGTATCGAGGCGATCTCGGAACTCGGGCTGATTTTCCTGCTCTTCATGATCGGGCTGGAAATCGATCTGAAGAAGATCATCAGCGCTGGAAAATCGATCACCCTCACCGCGTTCGTACAGATTTTTGGCGGGGTGGCGGTGGGCATCGCGGCCTTTCGGCTGCTCGGCTTTGGCCTGGGGGGCGGAAGCTGGGACGCGCTCTACCTGGCGATCGCGGCCGCGCTGAGCAGCACGGTCATCATCGTGAAGGTCCTCTACGACAAGCAGGAGCTCGACACGCTGACTGGTCGCGTGACGCTCGGCGTGCTCGTCTTGCAGGACCTCGCGGCGATCCTCTTCCTCGCGATCCAGCCCAACCTCGGAAACCTCGCGCCGAGCATCGTACTTTTCTCGCTCCTTCGCGTCGTCGTCCTCGTGACGGTGACGATGGCCGTGAGCCGCTACGTGCTGCCGGCGATTTTCAAGCGCGTCTCGCGTCTCCCGGAGCTTGTGCAAGTCGGGGCGCTGGCCTGGTGTTTCATCATCGGCGAGTTCGGGGAGCAGTTGCACCTCTCGCGGGAAATGGGCGCGCTGGTGGCCGGGGTCGCGCTTTCCACTTTCCCCTACGCGCTCGACGTGACGGCAAAGGTGACAAGCCTGCGCGATTTCTTCCTGACGTTGTTCTTCGTCGGCCTGGGCATGCAGATCCCGATGCCGACCCCTTCCCTGGTTGGCTGGGCGCTGGCCTTTGCGGCATTCGTGGTGATCAGCCGACTGATTCTGACTTTCACCCCGCTCTATTTCATGCGGCAGGGGCTGCGCATGAGCATCATCCCGGCGCTCAATCTCAGCCAGGTGAGCGAGTTTTCGCTGGTGGTGCTGGCGCTCGGCAAACAAGCCGGCCACCTCACTCATCCCGCGACCAATGGCATGGTGGCTCTCGCCTTCACGCTGCTCGCCGCCGTTTCGACTTTTGGGATGACGCATTCCGACGGGATCACCCGTGGGCTCATCCCGCGGCTCAAACGCTGGGGCCTGCGCGACCTGGAAAGCTGCAGCGACGATGTGCATGCCGAAGGCGCGCAGGGACACGGCAGTTCGCGCATCGTGTTCCTCGGGTTTTTCCGCACCGCCAGTTCGTTGCTCGAGGACATCCAGTGCCACGCGCCGGATCTCATCAAGCATGTGGCGGTCGTCGACTTCAGCCCCGTCGCCCGCGCTGGCTTGATCGAGCGGAAGGTGCGCGTGGTTTATGGCGACATCAGCCAGCGCGACACGCTGCTGCACGCGGGCGTGGAGAAGGCCGAGGTGTTGATTTGCACGATTCCCGATTCGTTGTTGAAAGGCACCTCGAACGAGAAGCTCGTTCGGTTGCTCCGCAGCTTGAATCCGACGGCGAAGATCATCGTGACCGCGGATGTGCTCGCGCAAGTCGAGGTGCTGCTCGCCGCGGGCGCCGATTACATTTCACTGCCGCGGCTGCATGAAGCAGGCGATTTGCTCGAAGCGGTGCGGGCGGCGACCGAGGGGCTGCTTGAGACCAAGCGCGAAAAGTTGAAAAGCGCGCTGGCGACGCGGCGCGAAGTGCTGGGCTGATTCGGTCAGGCCCGCGGCCGTGGATCGTCTTTCGCCGCGTCCGCAGCCTGCCGCTGCAGCTTTTCCAAACGAGTGAGAACCTCGGTGGTGAGGCGATCCATCTTCTCGTGGAGATGCCCGATCTCGAGTTCGGCCTTGAGGTTTACGTCATACTCGATGTCGGAACGCACGCGGTCCTTGGCCGCCTGGCGGTTCTGGCTGAGGAGCACGAAGACGGAGAGGAAGATGGCCTCGAGCGAAACGGTGAGCGTGAGGAAGCCGTAGGGGAATGGATCGAACTGCGGGATGCCAGGGAACTTGATGGTGTTGATCAGAATCCAGGTCCCAAACCACACCACATGCAGGAGGAGGAAGGGAATGCTGCCCGCGAACTCGGCAATCCAGTCGACGAGTTTGATCGCCGTGGTGCGCGTGTCCGCGGTTTCCTCATTCACATTCCGCGAGGCGGTGTGGCGCAGGCGCTCTGCGGAGACGCGCAACCGGCGCCCCATCGAGGCGAGCAAATCCATCGCCGCCTGAGGATGCACGCGGATGAATTTTTCCAGATTTTCGTGATCGAGCCGGAAGACCTCCGTCTCCTGCGTGGCGGTGGCTGAAGCGCTGCGGCAGCCGCGATCGAGCAGCGAGAGCTCCCCGAAGAAATCCCCGTGAGTGGCACGCTCGAGCACGATGCGTTCGCCGGTGTCGTTCTTGAAAAAGATCTCCACCTCGCCGGTGTTGACGACGTAGATGGCGTCGCCGGGTTCGTTGACGTGGAAGATCGGTTCCCCCTCGGTGTAACGCACGACCTCGAGTTGCTCGGCGAGTTCGGAACGCTCGCGATCGTCGAGGAATTGAAAGAGCGGCACTTCCTTGAGGATTTCGGCTTCGGGTCGCATGGCCGCAAGGCGATAGCGGGAATCGCCCGTGGTGGAAAGTCATTTGCCCAGTCGAAGCGGTGGTTGCGTGCAGCGGCGATCCGGCGGAAACTCCGCGCATGAAAAAGTTCCTCTCCCTCTGCTGCCTCTTCGCGTTTGTTTTTGCGCCGGTTGTTTCGGCGGAGCCCGTGCCGAAAAACGTGACCGTGGCGGACGCCGAAAAGCTGATTAAAGCCGACCCGAAAGTCGTGATCATCGATGTGCGCACGCCCGAGGAGTTCAAGGCGGGGCACATTCCCGGGGCGAAGAACATCGACTTCAACGGCGACGATTTCGAGAAGCAGATCGCGGCGCTTGATAAGAGCAAAACCTACGTCGTGCATTGCGCGGCAGGCGGACGCAGCACGCAGGCCTGCAAGATCATTGAGCAGGTGAAGCTGCCTTCCGTCTATCACATGAACGAAGGCTTCAAGACTTGGGAGAAAGCCGGGAAGCCCGTCGAGAAGTAGCAGGCTGCAGGCGGCGCGAGGGCAGGGTGGCGCCGGGGATCCATTGGGCGTCGATGGTCACACGTTGGGGAAAGGGGAGGCGGCCAAATTCACCGCGCTGCAACTGGGCGACGAGCAGATCGACGGCGGTGTGGCCGAGCGCCGTGGCGCTTTCCTCCACACCCGCGAGCGCGGCATGAGCCCCGCGGCGCGAATGACTAACCAGCGCCAGATCCTGCGGGACCCGCCAGCCGAGCGCGCGGAGCATGGGGCGGGGATCATCGAGCGCGAGGAGCGCATCGGGTCGGGCGCGTTCCAGCCACGCAGCGATGCCCGGTCGGTCGGAGGTGTCGCCGAGATAGAGTCGGCGGGCGCGATCGGCGATGGGACCGGGTGCGTGGGCGAGGAAGCTGGCCCGCGCGCGGCCTTGCGTGCGCCCATCGAAGGATGGCGAGAGCAGGAAGCCGGGCCGCTCACAGCCAGCCTTGCGCATTTGCCGGAGCGCGAGATGCACGCTCTGGAAATGATCGAACTGCACGCGGGAGAGACCGCGATTGTAGAGCGAACTGCCGAGCAGCACGGCGGCAAAACTGCGCACGTCGAAGGGAACGCGGGGAAAGGGGCGTTCGACATCCGGGGCGAAGAGCAAGCCGCGCACGCCGCGCGTCTGCAGAATGGCGCGCAGGCGGGCGCTGGTCACGCCCGGAGCCTTGAGGGAAAATTCGTCGAGTTTGAAGCCGAGTTGTTCGGCGCGTTCGCGGGCGGCATCGCGCCAGGTGCCGAGACCGCCGGGGCCGCCGGGGCCGTGGGACGCGTGGTGGGTCCAGATGAAGCCGAGTGTTTCGCGATAGATCGGCCCGCTACGGCGCAGGCGGCTCATGGTGGAACTGAGCGCGGGATCGCTGCGGTATCCTCGATCGGCGGCGGCGGCGCGGATGCGCTGGGCGACTTCGGCAGAGACGCCTGGCAAGCCACGCAGGGCGCGCGAGACGGTCATCTTCGAGACGCGGCACGTCTGGGCCAGATCGCGGAGGGTGTGGGCAGAAAAGCTGGGCATGTGAAGTGGACGTTACGGTAACGTCGATTGAGAATGGAAGGCGCGGGCAGGATTCGTTTACTCAAACCTCCACCAAACCCCACGACCCCCAATCGCCTTATGAGAACCTTGTTCGCCGCCGCTCTTGCCCTCACCACCGCCTCCGCGTTCGCCGCCGACTCCCTGCTCGTCGAGACGGAAAGTTTCCAGCAACCCGGCGGCTGGGTGCTCGATACGCAGTTCATCCCCATCATGGGCTCGCCTTACATGATGGCGCACGGTCTCGGCACTCCGGTGAAGGATGCGACGACGACGGTGAAATTTCCGAGCACCGGCAAATATCAGGTTTTCGTGCGGACGAAGGATTGGGTGGCGAAGTTCAAGGCGCCAGGTGCGCCGGGTAAATTCCAAGTCGCGGTCGATGGCAAGCCGCTGGAAAAGACGTTCGGCACGACGGGTGCGGATTGGTTTTGGGAAGAGGGCGGCACGGTCGAGATCACCAAACCCGAGACAGCGCTCGCGCTGAAGGATCTGACCGGTTTCAACGGGCGCGCCGACGCGATCTATTTCACCAAGGAGGAAAAAGCAGCGCCGCCGAAGGAAGATGAGGCGCTGGCGAAATGGCGGCGCACCACGCTCGGCCTGCCGGAGAAGCCGGCGAATGCGGGCGAGTTTGATCTGGTCGTCGTCGGCGGTGGTTACGGAGGCATGGGCGCGGCGATTTCCGGCGCGCGCATGGGCTTGAAAGTGGCGCTGATTCAGGATCGCCCGGTGCTCGGCGGCAATGGATCGAGCGAGGTGCGCGTCTGGGCCAAGGGCGGCATCCGGCGCGGGCTGTATCCGAACATCGGCGAGATCGTGGAGGAATTTGAGGATCGCGCGAAGGCTTCGCCGGGAACGTTCGAAGAGTTTGGCGATGCGAAGAAGGAGGCGGTGGTCCGCGCGGAAAAGAACATCACGCTGTTTCTGAACAACCATGTCCTCGCCGCGGAGATGAAGGATCCGGCGCACATCGCGGCAGTCGAGGCGCTCGACACGAAGACCAGCGAGCGCCGCCGGTTTGCCGGCAAGTTTTTCGTCGATGGCACCGGTCACGGCACCCTCGGCGCGCTGGCCAAGGCGGAACTGACCGTGCGCGAGACGGAGCATCTCGGCATGAGCAATATGTGGCGCTGGGACACCGCCGAAGCGCCCCAGACCTTCCCGGAAACGCCGTG
>JBBQYR010000010.1:0-57785 GCA_038208565.1 Chthoniobacterales bacterium | reverse complement strand
AGATCGAAGGTCGAATTCGAGAGGACAAAAACTCCGCCGTCGGCATTGGCCGTGTATGAACCCGAGACATTGAGCCCGGAGGAAGAAACGGTGCTAACATTGATCGTGAGATAATCCCACCAATCGGGGCTGTAGTAATAGTCCGCGCCGGAATTTTCGTCCGACAAACAATAACGGATGGCGCCATTCACCCACAGCGCCGGGGGACCTCCGTAGCGTGGGGCGGAGGCCCATGCGGGACGCGGCGGCCATGGGTTACCGAACGAATCCATCGCGGTCACGCTGGCCCCATTGATGGAAAACACGCCGCGCGAATACGTTCCGGTGACCGAGTAGGGATACCAACCTGATGCGTTGCCCCAACCCCCAGGAATCTCCGGGTAGTAGTTTCCGTTTTCATCGGTGTAGGCTGGTGTTCCGGGGGCCGAATAGCCATCCTGCCACATCATTCCAGAAAGCACGACCTGACCGCCACCCGGACTAAGATACAGAGACGTAAAGTAAGTCTGGGCCCAGGAATCGGATCCACCGGAGTAGCTGCCCCAACCCGAATTTAGCCACATGTATCCATTCATGGAAACCGCTGGGGGATACTCCGTTTCCTGAGCATCCGCCACGCCTTTGGAAAGGCTAAGGATCGAGAGAAGGACTGCCGCTAGATAGGCTCGGGTGATCATAGTGAGGAGGTGGAGGTGGAGTTCTTGGGACTGAACGAAAACGTAGCCGGGGAAAATGAAACCGCGGCAAGCGACCGGAGGTCGCTGCCGGAACTAAAACCTCAACTGGAGTCTGGGGAGACATGATCGTTTTCCGCGAACGGGAGTTTGGTATCCGATTCAACGCGCTTGGGTCGATGCTTTCTTTCCGGCCCGCGTTCCCTGGCGTGAGGCTTTGCGGTGAAAATGGAAATAGCGGTAAGAGGACGCGCGGACGAAGAGCCTCGGCGCTTCCGGGGCGAACGGGCAGGGCGCATCGACGGCGTATAGCTTTTTAGCACGGCCCCCGCCACCGGGGGGGGGAGATGCGTTTGCTGTCACTCTAGCTTGGACTCGCGCGCCTGCCTCCGCTAAGCGCTTAGCCCGCCCGCATGAATCTCCCGAATCGCCTGACCATCGCCCGCTTTTACCTGACGGCAGGTTTCGTCGCGTCGATGACGCTGGCCTGGCGCTGGCGGTCCCCGGAGGTCCAGCCGTGGGGCCCGACTCCGCTCAGTTGGAGCTGGGGCTACACCGCCGGACTCCTCTTTTTCTCCGCCGCGGCGATCACCGATTACTTCGACGGCTCGATCGCGCGAAAGCGCAACCTCGTGACTGATTTCGGCGCGCTCATGGACCCCGTTGCGGACAAGGTGCTGCTCGCCGCGGCCTTCATTTGCTTGATTCCCGAGCACGCCATCCCCGCTTGGGCGGTCATCGTCATCATCAGCCGGGAATTTCTCATCACTGGCCTGCGCCTGCTCGCGGCGAACAAAGGCGTGGTGCTCCCCGCGGACAAAATGGGCAAGCACAAGACCGTCTGGCAGATGGTCACGGTCATCTACTTCCTCCTGCTGCTCGCACTCTCGGAATTCGAGCGCGCCGGCATTCTGCACGGCCTGCACTGGTGGGCTCACGCCTGGCGCTACGGCGGCGTGGCGCTGATCGCGCTCGCGGTCGGGCTGACGCTCTACTCAGGGTTCGGCTACCTTTGGAAAAACCGCGCCCTGATCACCTCGAGCTGATCGCTACTCGGGGACGGTCACCTGATCACCAGGCAACAGCTTCGGATCGTTGGCCGGACTTTTCTGCAGATCCTTGTAGTTGTAGGTCCCGACGACCTGCTGATTGCGGATGATCCGGATGTTCTTCCCATTACTAAATTCCCCCAGCCCTCCGCAGTTGCCGATCCCGGAAGTCAGGGTCAAATCCGGACTCCATGGCAAACGCTGTGGCTGGCGCACCCCACCACTGATCGAGACGTAGCGCGTCACGGTAGCGATACTGATGATCACCGTCGGCTGCTTGAAGATCTTCTCCGCCATGAGCCGGTTTTGAATCGTCCGCTCGAGTTGCGTCGAGGTCAGTCCGAGCGCCTTGATTTCGCCGACCAGCGGCACGTTGATCGTGCCATCGGGGCCGACCGTGTATTGCAGCGCATACTCCTGCGCATACTCAGCCGGCATGCCGCCGAGACGCATATCGAAGATATCCCCGGCGCGCAAAGTGGCGACCGTCTGGGCGCTGAGACGAGGCGCGAGCAGTGCGAGGAAGGCGAGGAGAAAGAGCAAGCGACGCATAGCAGTGAATCAGTAATCTTCGCGCGAAGACGGACGGGGCCGCGCGAGTTGCGGCGCCGGGGCTTCGATCTTCGGAGCCGGGCGGCGCACGCCGTAGTATTCGTTGTAGTTGTTGTAGTAGGAGTAGCCGTCGTCGTGCTTGGCATCGACGTTGTTCAAAACGACGCCGATGAGCCGCCCACCGACATTGAGCACCGCCTGCTTGACGCGCTGGAGCATGACGCGCGGGAAACGACGGTGCTGCACGACCATGATCGTCACATCGACTTCGCTCGCCAGCACCGAGCCATCGCTCACCCCGAGGATCGGCGGCGAATCGAAGAACACGAGGTCGTATTGCGACTTCACCTTGGCGATGAGGTCGGTCATGCGCTGCGAGTTGAGAATGCCCACAGCTTCCCCGGGCAGGTGACCGCTGGGAATGAAAGAGAGATTATCGATCTTCGTCGTCTGGATGATGTCGTCCACCTCGGCCCGGCCGAGCAGGTAGTCGGTGAGGCCGAAGGCGTTGTCTGCGTCGAAGAATTCGTGCTGCGTGGCGCGCCGTAAATCGGCATCGACCACGAGGACGTTGTAACCGCCTTTCGCACAGGTGAAGGCAAGGTTGTTCAGCGTCGTCGACTTGCCTTCGCCGGGACCGCCGCTGATCAGCGTGAAGGTATTGGCGTCGCGGTAAGGTTTATTGAATTCCACCGCCGCCCGCAGGATGCGATAAGCTTCCGCGTCGGGCGAATCGCCGGTGCTTTTGATGAGGACGGAGACGTTTTTGGGAATGACCGCGAGAACTGGGATCTGGAGGTAACGCTCCACATCGTCGAGCGTCTTCACGCTGGTATCGAGGTACTCGATGAAGAAGGCGAGACCGACGCCGATCACGAGACCGACCAGCGCCGCCAGCGCCATGTAGGCGGGCACGTTTGGCTTGGAGGGGAAGTCCGGGCGCTCCGCCTTTTCCCAGATGCGGGCCGTTTCCGTATCGACCCCGCGCTTCACGCGCTCGGCCGTCATGGTCATCTCCACGCTCTCGAGGATGCGGCGAGCCTGAATGTATTTGTTCTTCGCCTCGATGTATTCGGAGATTTTGGTCTTCTCGGTGATCTGGCTGGTCTGCGAATCCGCCGCCCGCGACTCGAGCACAGCCTGCTTATCCCGTTCGAAGCGCAAGCGATTGGCCTGCGCATTGCGGATACTGGTGAGCTGTTCGGAAAGAATCTTGGCGTAAGACTCGCGCTGCACTTTCAGCGACTTCACCCGCGGATGGTTTTCGCCCAGACCGGAGGCGAGCAACCGGGCTTCTTCGGTGCCGGCATCCTGATAAAGCGGCAGCATCTTGAGCACCGTCGGATCTTCGATCTTCAGCTCCCGCATGACCTGCATAAATTCATCGGGTCGCAGAGCGTTGATGAGTTCCAATTGACGCTCGAGTTCAACGACTCGGATCTTCTGTTCGTTGACCTGCTGAGTGTCGAAGACCATCGTGCCTTCGGCCCGTCCGATGCTCGATCCTTCCTTGTCTGGATCGGGATCGACGATGCCATCGCGCGCCCGGATTTGCATCGATTTGCCCGAGGTCTCCTCGACCAGTTTGCGCTGCTTCTCGACCTCGTCCTGCAACTGCTCCAGGCCCCGATCCACGTTTTTCGAGAGATCCTGTTTGCGCTTCTCCTGGTAAACTACGGCGATCGTGTTCGCGATGTTTGTCGCCCGCTGGGCATCGGTGTCGTAGACGCCGATTTCGATCAATCCGGTGTTGCGCACTTCCTGGAGCTGCATCGATTTCTTGAGACGAAAATAGACCTGCTGGAGCGGCAATCGCTGGCCCGGCGGAGAGAACTCCTTCACCAACTCCAGACGCTCGATGACCGGATAGAGGATCTCCGTCTTCTGCAAAATCTGGAACTGCGTCGCGACGAACTGCGGATCGAAGGCGCGCTGCATGCCGCTGCCGAAGACGTTGATCGGCCCCGAATTGTCCATCTTCACTTCCATCGTCACCTTCGCGAAATACTCCTTGGGCAGGAAATAAGTGGTCACGCCCGCCGTGACCATGACTAGGAAAAAGGTCAGCAAAATCAGTCCCATCCGCAGCTTGATGACACGCCAGTAGTCGAGGAAATGCAGTTTGACTTCGTTGGTGTCGTTCATACGTGGGAACTCGGGGAAAGTGGAAACCAGTAATCTTTAGGAGGTGAAACCGCAACCCGGCAAAAGAAACTTTATCAAGACACTGGGGTCAAAATTGGTACTCGGCCCCGACATAAACGCGCTGCCGGTAGTAGTCGTTGGTTTCTGCCGGACCGATGGCCATCGTGTAGCTGTAGTTCAGGCTCAGCGTCCAGCGCCGACTCAAGATGTACTGGAAGGCCAGCGAGGCATCGATGGTGTCTTGCACCGTTTCAGTGATGACAGTCTCGGTGCGTGGCTTCTTCGGCTCCTTTGGAGTGGCGGGCGGAGTGGCCGGGGTCGTGGCAGGGTCGGTGGTCGCAGGCTCGGCCGTGGTTGTCGCGGCTGGCGGCGCGGCCGGCGTCGCGGGCGCGGGCGCGGTAGTGGTGGCGGCCGGCGCGACCTCCACCTCCTGCGTGGTTTCGGTGGAGCTATGGTTGTAGTTCATCGACAGCGAGGCTTGGAGCCGCGGCGAGAAGATATGCGTCAACTGGAGCCCGCTGCGCGCGACGATCACCCGGCTATCCGCGCTGCCCGCTACTTCGTATCCGTAGCGCCCGTTCCACTGGATCGTGGTCCCGCGGCTCAGGCGGTAGGAGAGCGTGGCTTCGCCATAAGGAGCGGACTGCTTGTCTCCGGTCTCGGAGAAAGTCTGGAGCGCCTCACCCAGCCGCAGCGTCGCGTTAAAGCGCCGGGTCAGCGTCAACTCACCGCCCACGAGAGCGTAAGTCGTATTCGTGTCCCGGGCGCTATCGTCCGAATGAATCTGCGAGCTGTAGCGGAGTTCGCCGAGCAGGGTCAGACGAGGCGAGAAGAGGTAGCGCAATTCGGTTCCGAAGGTGGTCTCCCCGTAGTTGCTCGCCTGCTCGCTTTTCTCCACGTAATAGAGCCCGTTGTAGCTCACGCTCGTCACGGCACTGAAGCGCGGGGTCAGCCGATAGGAGAGGTCGGCCTTGGCGTTGAATGGAATGTAGCTCCCGGCGCTGTTCGTCGTCGGCTGATTCGGCACCGAAAAATCCGGTTGCGACTGGTAGCTCGTGCTCAGCGACATCGTGAACTGCATCCGGCCCGTCAGCTTGTAGAGATAAACCATCGCCAGACTCGCCGTGTAGTCCGATTTCGTTCCCGTCCGGTTCCAGTAGTAGCTGTTGCCTCCCGAGAGATCGAAGGTGAACAGGCTGCGCCGGTTCGCGAGCTGCATATCAAAACCCAGCTCCGTGCGCGTCACCCAGCTTCCCTCGCGCTGCGGCGCGGCGATGCCCGGAATCCGCGTAGTCTGAAACTTCGCCTTTTGTCCCGAGACCTCCACGGCGGCGGCTTGATCCGGCACCAGCGGATCCCCGGACGGGATCGTTACATACTGGATCGACGACCGCGTCGCTGGGCGAATCAGCACCTTCACTTCCTGCTCCGGGACGCTCTGGGCATTGGTCGGAGTCTGGAAAACGTTGTCGTCGTATCCTTCCGACACATTGAGCGTCGTCCGGAATCTCGGGCGCGCCAACCGTCCCTCACCCACCACATATTGCTGCTGCCCGCGCCCGTAAAAGCCCGGCACCGAAAAACTCGTCGGCGCCTGCCGGAGTTGGGCCGGCGCATCCGTCTGGCCCGCGCCGAAGCTGGAAGCCGCGCCTTCTGGATTCGCCGGGGTCGGGCCACCGGTGCGGAAAGATGGTGCGTTGCTATTCGTGCCTCCGGTAAATGGCGAATCGGAAAGCATGCTCGAAGGGTCCCGCGTTCCCGTGTTCCCCGAGGGCGTCGTCCCGGGGGATGGCGCCCCCCCAGTCGCGGGCGCTCCGAAAGCCGAACTCGCGCCGCCGGTGCTCCCAGTTCCCGTCCCCGCGCCCGTCCCCGCGCCCGTCCCCGTTCCGGTGCTTTCCTGCGCCGGGGCAGTCTGCGCCGCCGCCGCGATCGCCGCGCAGAGCAGCCAGCGCAGCCCGGGCAGGCTCAGACCGATTTGGAGGCGTGAAGTGGACGGCACGCGCAGAAAATCAGAAGGTCACCCGGACGCCGCCGCTCAAGTTGTGCGACTCGTATTCCTTGCGCAGCAGATCGCCGTCGTAACGCAGATACATCACCGTCCCACCCTGCCACAGCACCGACACCCCGCCGCTCAGCAGCAAGCCATCGCGCCCCACCCCGGTATCCTTGACCGTGAAAACGCCACCCGCGCCCGAGGCGAGGCTGGAGTCGAGGGTGAAACTGCGCTCCCCGAATTCGTGCTGCCAGGCCAGGAGCATTTCCGGCCGGATCAAGACCCCGCCGAGATTCCATTCGTACGCCGCCTTCATGCCAGCCGTCGAACGGAACGACTCCTCGTGCTGCCCCGACACATTCAGCGGCGCCAGCGAGCCGCGCTCCGTGAACGCATCAAGCTCCATGTAGGTGTATTGCACCGCCACCGTCGGCCCGAGCCGGAAAGCTTTTTCGCTCCACTCGTAGCCCCCTCCGACCAGCGCGCTCCACTCCTGCCCTTCGGTTTTGCCGCGCGCCATGCCGCCCAGACCCTCGCGGCTCGACTCATAGCTGTGCAGCCCGCCCGCCACCGCGGCGTTGGCGTGGAAGCCATCCTTGAAATACGTCCCATAGACCCCGAGCCGCCCGCCATTCGCGGAAATGCGCCCGTCTCCATCGAGGTGCGCCGTCATGTTGTTGTAGCCGGCGCTGAGGCCCACCACGAGGTTCGGCGTCACCTGATAATCGACGCCCACGGTCAGCCCGCCGGTCTCGAATTCATAATCGCGGGCATTGTCCGTGCGGCCCACGCGGGCGACCTGGCCGGAACCGGTGAAGAAACTGCCCCAGCGATCCTCCGGCTCCGATCGCACCACATTCTTGGCGCTCACTTCCTCGTTCCCGACCGCCCCCGCCGCACCGTTCACCGGCGGCGTCGGCGCCCGGAGCGGACGCCGGTTGGTCAGCCGGATCTCCTCCGTGTGCTGCTGAATATTGCGCGCCTGCGTGTCGGCCATGGTCACGCCCATGCGAAAGACCGCCGCGATCTCCTCCGGCGCCACGCGATCGAGATCCCGCGGCAGTTTGTCGAGCGTCCGCTCGTTCAGATAAGCGACCATCTTGTTGTCCCCTGCCTTGCGTCCAAAAGCCGCCTCGTCCACCGCCTCCGCCGCCGCCCGCTGATTCGGAGTCAGGTTTTTCTGATCGGCAAAATCCTTGTACGAACCCTGCACACCCGCGATGACCACGGCATTGTCTTCATACACCACCTCGGGCAGCACCATCGTTTCCGAGGTCAGCGAATTGCGGACATCGGAAAACTTCCCGTCCACCCCGTTCGAAGCCGTCAGAAACGCGAGGCGGTCGCCGACTTTCAGGCGCGGCGATCTCCCCACGCGCTCGATCCGCAGCGCGCCATCGAGCTGCGCGCGCCCTTCGATCGCCAGCACATCGTACTGCCCGGGCCGTTTGCCCGCGACCTCGATGACCAGCAGGCCGCTCTTCGCCTGCGCGTAGTCGCCCCGGATCGTGAGTTTGCCGATCGATGTCGCCGTTCCCGGACCCGTCCCCGGATTCACCACCCCGAAGTTCGTCACATGGCCCCCGATCAACCCCGTGCCCCCGAGCAGCCCCTCGTGCATCACACTCACCGGGCTGTTCAGCGTCCCCTGCACATACAGGTTACCGCCCTGGATCGAAGTTCCACCGGGGAAAAAGCCATCGCCCGTCAGCGTCCAAGTGCCGCCCCCAAGCTTCACGAGATACTCGAAATTCGTGATCTGTGTGATGTTCAGCGTATCGGAACGCGCCCCCACGAGCCGCAACGTATCCACCCCGGCTCCGCCGTTCGCCGAAGTCGTCCCAAAACCGGTGGCAAAGGTCAGCGTGTCGTTGCCGGACCCGTAAAGGATTGCGCCGTTGATCGTCCCGAGATTGGTCAGATTCATCCCGCCGGTAGAGACGGAATTGTTGATCGCGATTCCGCCGGTGCCCGTGATCGTGCCCCGGTTGATGATCGTGTTCGTGCCCGTCGGATTCGTCAGAAGAATACCCGTCGTCGCCGTGATCGTCGCGCCGGTTTCGTTGGTCAGAACATTCCCCGCACCCGACAGCAACACGCCCACCGATCCAATCGCGCCTCCCGTGATCGAGCCCGTGTTGGTCAGCGTATTATTCGTCACCGCGCTCAGGCCGGTCGAGTTGTTGCCCACCGAGATCGCCCCCGCGTTGTTGACGAACGAGGACGCGTTCGCCGCGACACCCGTCACGCCCGCACCTCGCGTCACTGTGCCCGTCGCATTGAGATTAAACTGCGCATTATTGACCGTCACCGGCCCGGTCAACGCCCCGGCGACCGCCAGGCCACCCCCGTTCACCGCCGTCGCGCCGGAGTAGTTCGTCGTGCCGGTCAACGTCAAAAAACCCGTGTCCACTTTGGTCAGGCCACCCGTTCCATTGATCGTCCCGCTGAACGTACTATTCAGCGGTCCACCCGTCGTCAGCGTCGCCGTGCCGAGATTCACCACCCCGCCGCCACTATTGCCATTCGAGAGTTCCCCGATCGTCTGATTGAAATTGTTCAGCGTCAGCGTGCCGTTTTGGTCCACGACCATCGATGAAGCCGACGAAAAAGTATTGGCCGCCCCCGCCCCCAGCACGCCCGCCAGCACCGTCGTCACGCCGGCGTAGGTATTGGCCCCGGAGAGCGTTAATGTCCCGGTGCCCGCCTTGGTCAGCCCTCCCGTGCCGGTGATCGTCCCGCTGAAAGCCGTTGACGCATTGTTCACCCCAGTCGCCAGAAAACCACTCCCCAGCGTCACCGATCCCGCGCCCGCCAACCCGCCAGTCGTCTGGTTGAAATTATTCAAACTCAGCGTCGCTCCCGCGTTCACGGTGATCGTCGATGCCGATGAAAAAGTATTCGCCGCCCCGGCCCGCAATATCCCGCCCGAGATCGTGGTCGCGCCAGTATAAGTATTCGCGCCCCTCAGGATCAGCACGCCAGGTCCATACTTCGTCAACTTCCCCCCCGTATTTCCATGAGTGCCGTCGCTGATCACGCCGCTAAAGTCACCAGCCCCCACCGCCAGCGTCGCACTGTTCAACCAAACCGTGCCGCTCGCATTCCCCAGCAGCGTGCCGATCGTCTCCGTGCCCGTCGCGGTAAAAAGATCGAACCCACCAAAAGCCGTCCCCGACGCACTGTTTCCCGCGCTGTTCACCGTCACCGTCGCCGAATCCGCGATCTGCTCGGAATTTCCCCCGAGGTAATCAAGCACCCCTCCGGTTTCCACCACCACGTTCCCCTTCAGTGCCCCATTCGCCGCCGCACCTTGAAAAACGATAAACGCCCCCTGCGTCACCGTCGTCAACCCCGTATAGTTGTTCGGCACATTCATCAGGAAGGCGACATAGCTGCCCGCCGGCAGGGTCGTGCTAAACGTCACCCCGGCACCTTCCCCGATCATCCCAATCCCACCATTGAAAGCGATCTGGGCAAACGCGGACGTGCCCGTGATCGTGCGGTTCGCTCCGTTCAGGTCGATATTCCCAGCGAGCGTGAACGTCTGACCGACAGCCATATTCGACGCGATCGATAGATTCCCCTGCAGCTCGATCGTATTGGCCAGGCTCAAGCCGTTCACCGAAGTTCCGAGAGTGGTCGTTCCGCCCGTCGAAGTCACCGTCAGCGCTCCCGTCCCCAGCGCGTTGCTGTTGTTGACGAAAAGCCCCCCATTTTCCAGCGTCGTCCCACCCGTGTAGGTATTCGCTCCCGACAGCGTCAGCGTCCCCGTCCCCGTCTTGATCAAGCTCCCCCCGACGCCCGCGCCCAAGCCCCCATCCTGGATCACCCCGCTCACCGTCGTGTTCGTATTATCCGCCCCCACCGTCAGCGCCTTCGACCCGAGGAAAAAGCTGCCTCCGCCCGCGATCGACCCCACCGAAAAAGTCGGCGCCGTATGCGCGCTGATATCGAAACTTCCCCCTGTATTCACCACAAACGCCGCCGTCCCACCGCTCGAGGTATCCGTGAAAAGCACCCGCGAATCCGCATTCAGCGTGTAGCGCGTCTGCGTCCCCGCCGAGGCGCTATTGTTAAAGGTAAAGCCCGCCGGATTCCCCGCGCTCCCCGTCGCCACGAAATTCTGCAGGATGCCCGAATTGTTCACCACCCCCGCCCCTTCGAAACTGATCTGCGTCGCCGCCGCCGGTCCATTCAGCGTCACCGTGAAAGCCGGCGCCCCGGCGCTGATCGTCACCGCCCCCAGCGCGATCGCACTATTCGTCAGCGTCGGCGTGAAACTCAGCGCCGTATTGTCAAAAGTCGCCACCTCCGCCACGCCATTCGGGAACGCCGCCCCGGTCCAGTTCCCATTCGTCGTCCAGTTACTCGTCCCCCCGATCCATGTCCCCGAATCCGCCTGCGACGACGGCGCCACCGCCGCGCACAAAAGCGCGACGGACGCAGCAAGGATCAGGCGTCGTTTCTTCCTGAAAAGGGTCATTCGGCGTTGTGGGAAAAAAATTGTTCTGGTCGCGAAGCGGCCAGGGGGCGGCGCCGCTTCACGTCGAGCGGCGCATTTACCCGAATCACCGAGACCTCTGGCAAGACAAACGATGTATATTTTTTATGACGGAGCCGCCACTCCGCCCCCTCGTCAAGGCCCAGACCCCCTTTTCTGACGCTTTCGCCGGAGTTTCGCCCTATTCGGCGGCTTCCCCGGCGTTTCCACGTACCCCAGCCACCCACCGCCCGCTTCACCGGTTCGTCTGCTGGCTCAGCGTGAAAAGGCTCAGCTTGATCAGCGGCTCCGGCACGTACCAGGTCGTCGTCTCCGTCGGCCGATACGCCACCTGCACCCACATCGGCGGCACCGGCGGTGGGATGCCAAAGGCCATATTCACCACGATGTAACCCCCGCGCTTTCACAGGTCATTCACGTCGGCGCCACCGGGATCAGCAGCCTCGGCGTCGTCCGGTTGCAAGGACTCAGCGTCGCCCGTCCCCCGGTCAGGGCCGCTTTTCCGGGGGGACTTGAGACGGTTTGGCGGTTTCGGGGGCGGGTTCGGAGTTGAAATGCGACCTCCTCGCCTGACGAGCAGGAGCGGAGCTTCGATACAGCGAATGTCATCCTGAGCGAAGCCGAAGGACCTCCGATCTCCGCGCCCGCCCGCTGGCCCCACCGGGCGCTGCGCTCAAGATGCCAAGGTTTTCTTTTTTCAAAGCTCCGCGCCCTCGGCCCGCGGCCCGCAGCCCCCTGCCCTCTGCCCCCTGCCCTCGGCTCCCCGCTCTCCCTACTGGCTCAGCGGTTTTTCCCGCGCGCCTTCGGCTTCCACGATCGGCCAGGTGGCGCGGTCGGCGCTTTGATACGGGCCGATCTTCTCGACGGGGATCTGCTTAAACCCGAGCGCGAAGGCCGGGCTATCGGGCGCGAGGCGGGAGTCGTCCTGGTCGGGCGCGAGGAATTTCGGGTCGGCGATGACGCTGTGCCGGTCGCCGATCTCCTGCCAGCTCTGCCATTCGTCGCGGGCCGCGGTCTCCTGGAGCGAGACGTTCGCAGCGAAGAGCGCGCCCTGCTTCTCCGGCCAGTCGAGCCGTGCGCGAAATTTCTTCATCTCAGGGTGCCAGCCTTTTTCGCCTTGCAGCGGGATGGCAAAGGCAAACTCGAAGTCCTTCCACTCGCGCTCGACCCTGGCCGCGTATGGCGAGCTGCCCCAGAAATGCCCGGGCTTTCCGTCCTTCGGCCCGACGTAGAACTGCACCTGCAGCGCAGCCTTGCCCGACTCCTTGCGGTCGGTGCGCAGGCGTCCGCGGAGGAGATACTGCGCACCGGGTTTCAGCTCGATCTCGCGGCTGACGACGATGGGAAAATTGTCGCTCGTCTTCGCCCCGTTGAACGCGGCGTCGATGCGCAGCGCGCGCTGGCCGGCGTCCTCGACGAGCGCAGCTTTTGCATTCGGCGTGCGGATCTGAAAATCCCAATCGGTCGGCAGCTTGCCGAGTTCGCCATTCGCGAAGCCGGGATTCGGCGCGAGATTTTCCGTGATGGCTTTGCCCGGCTTGCGGATGCCGGTGAGCATCGGTTTGCCGTGATGCCAGTAGAGGTTGTGGTCGAAGTGATTTCGCTCGGGATTGAAGGCGACGACGTTGAGCGCCTTCGCCTCGTCGTTCTTCCATGCGATGATGTTTTTCGTGAAGACGTTGCCGGACATCACGCGGCCCTCGGCGTCGGGAATTTTGTCCGGCGGCACGTCCATGCCGCGCATGGTTTTCCAGGCGGGCAGGTGCGCGACGGACTCGTAGCCTTTCATCATCGACGGCAGATGATCGGTCCAAAAACGGTGCTGCGTGGTCCAGCCATTGAACTCCCACTGCCGCATGCCGCCCTCGACGAAGATGTTGTTTTCCACGCGCGAATCGCGGGCGCTGTGGCCGTGCAAGAGCGAGCGTCCGCAGCGGGCGACGATGTTGCCGATCACGTCCACGCCGCCGGAGTTGTCGTCGAGGTAGATGCCCCATGCGAAGTAGGGCGAGGTCCACTTGCCATTCCAGCCGTAGCCGAGCACGTCGTGGATGAAATTGTAGCGGATGACCGAGCCGCGCGGGCTGAGCCAATCGCGCCCGCCGCAATACGTCGCGCCCACGTCCTCGGTCTCGAGCGCGAGGTGGCGCATGTGGTTGTATTCGAGCACGTGGTTGTTGCCGGTGAAGTGAATCGCGAACCGCGGCGTGTCGTGGATGAGCGTATGCGACACCCGCTGGCCGACGCCGCTGAGTGCGACGCCGACGCCCTGCTTATAGAAGACGCCGGTGTGGTGGATGTAGCAGTTGTCCACGAAGTTCTTCGCGTCCGTGAGCGCGGGCCGGTCGCCGCCGCCGAGCGAAACGCCATCGCGGCCGGTGTAGGAAATGTCGCAACCGACGATGCCATTGTCCGCGCCTTCCTGGACGACGATGCCGCTGCCGTTGAAGTCGCCGACATTGCGCACGGTGCAGCCGATGACGCGGTTGTGGCTGGATTTATAGATGTTCACGGCCCAGCCCTCGGAGCACTCAAAGGTGAGCCCGCGGAGAGTGATGTATTCGGCGCCGCCGGTGATGGAGAGGATGGAGCGCGCGGTCGGCGCATAGACGGTCGCGCCTTCGATTGGCGCGGGCGGCTTGAAGTAAAGCGTCCACGTTTTCCGATCGAGATACCACTCGCCGGGGGCATCGAGTTCCTCCAGCGCGCCCTGGAAGTAAAAGCGGTCATTCGCGCGCATCGCGTAGCTGGCGTCCTTCGCGGTGGTGATCGTGTGGCTCGCGGCGTCCGCGCTCTTCACGCGGAGGATGTCGTTCCACCAGTTGTAGCGCGGAAAGACAAAGACCTCGACTTCGTCGGGCCGCGCCCACTTCCGCCAGTCGTCGTTCTTCACCTTGAGCGTGTGTTTGTTCTCGCCCTCCTTGTCCACATACATCGGCCACATCTCTCCGTCCGCGTAGGCCCAGCCGCCGCCGTAGGGATTCTGCGGATCGAAGTTCGGATACCGCGCGAGGATCTGTCGCTGGCCTGCGAAGAGGAGCTGCTTGAAGGCGACGCCCTTGAAGCCCTGCGCGCCGACATCCGCCTGCAGGATGCCGTCCTTCCAGGGCTTCCAGCCGGTGATGGACCTGCCGGCGATGAGCACGGGCTTCTCCTTTCCGTAGGCCTGCCAGACGACCGGCGCGTACTCGCGGCCCGAATCCTCGGACGAAAACTCTAGGCCGGCGGGCAGCTCATACACGCCCGTCCGCAGATGCACGGTGCGCGCGCCGGGCAGCGGGCGAATGGTGTCGCGGGCTTTGACGAGCGTGGCGAAGGGGCCGTCGGTCCTGTCGGCATTCGGCGCGGGGAGCAGGCCGCTCCAGGCGTCGTTACCCTCCGGCGCGACATACCAATCGGCGGCAAAGGCTGATGAACAGAAGAGGAGAGCAAGGAGGAAGGAGCGCATGACACCCGCGAGCATGCGAATCGCCGTCCGCGAGTCGAGCTTTCACCCGCCTCCCGGAGGCACGCGTTACGGCGCCGGGATTTTGTTCAGCGTGTAATACGCGTCCGAATGCACGAGCGCCTCGCCGTCCTGGGAAGCGAGCCCGCTGATGTGCAGTTCGTGGACATAGCCCTCGCGCAGATTCTCCACGCGCAACTCGACGCTCAGCCCGTCCGGCGAGAGCTCCCCGACTTGCACGGCGAGCTCCTTCGTATCCATCTCCGGCCCGCCATACTCCGCGTGATATTCGTAGGTGTAGCTGTTCAGCTTCCACTCCGCGCTGGCCACGGATTCGCGGTGCACCGGCTTGGTAAACGTGAGGCGGAAGCCCGTCGGGCGCGCCTCCATTTTCTGGATCTCAAACGGCGTGCGCCCGCTCCAGATCACGCGCTGCAGGCCGTAGGAGCGCGAGCCGAGCGAGTTCCAGCCGCGGTTTGTCTGGCCGACAAACATCGAGCCATCGTCGCCAAACTCCATGCGCAGCGGCGCGCTCTGGAAGTCCGCGAGGAACGGGAAACACGCGCCCTGATATTCGCCGCCGACCTTCTCGAGAAAGACGCGGTTGATCTGCGACATGGTGAATTCGCCGACGAAAAATTGCCCGGCGAATGGGCCGAACTTTCCGCCCGTATCATCGAGCGTGATGTCCGTGCAGCTCATGCCCATCTTGCGATACGGCAGCCAGACCGACGCCGGCTTGTAGATCGGCATGCGCCGCGCAGCCTCGGCGATCGGCAGGTTCTTCACGGGCTCCGCCGGCCTGGCAAAAGGCGCGCCCGGCAGACCCGCGTAGGCAAAGGAATCGGCGTGGCCATGGAACGCGCCCTGCCGGATGTGGTGGATGCCGCCCGCGCAGTTCCAGTTTCCCTGCTGCTCGGAAAAAAAGACGTCGCCCGCGGCGTTGATGCCGATGCCGCTCGGCGAACGCATCCCGCCGGAGACCGGCTGCCACTGACCATCCGGCGCGATACGCAGCGCGTAACCGCGCCACGCGGAATCCTTCACCTCGGCTTTGCCCATCGAGGAATTCAGCGTGACCCACATGTTACCGGCGGGATCGAATTTCGGACCGTAGGCGTATTCGTGATACGCGCCGGAGACACCCCAGCCTTTGCCCGCGGTGAGAAATTCGTCGGCCACGCCATCGCCATTCGTGTCGCGCAGACGCGTGACCTCGCTGCGCTGCGTGGTGAAAAGATCGCCGTCGTGAAAGGCGAGGCCGAGCGGCTCGTGGAGGCCGCTGGCAAATTGCTTCCAGCGCACGCCCTTGCCGTCGGCGGCGTAAGGGTTCTCCGCGACCCACACTTCGCCGCGCCGCGTGGCTGCGGCGAGTTTGCCGCCGGGCAAGCGCGCGAGCCCGCCGACTTCCAAGCTGAGTTCACGTGGATATTCGACGCTGATCACGCGATAAGCCGCCGCGGGCGCATCTGCGGCGCTTGCTTCTAAGGCGAAACCACATGCGCCCGCCGCCAGCGCGAGCATCCAACGACAGGGCGATGAGAAGCGTGCATTTACCATGAGATTTCCTCGGTGATTTCCGCGACGCCTTGCCGGAACTCCAGCCGCGCAGGCAGTTCGGTCCGACCCGCCACTCGCAGGCGCAATCCGACCGGCGGCTGCGCGGCAAATTGCACGACTTCCTTCGTCTGCCCGCTCACCCGCAACGTGCGCCGCAGGCTTTGGCTATCGATCGGCGCGATGCGATCCTCGATGCGTAGCGCGCCGAGATCGTAGAGGAACGTCGGCACGCCATCCGCGCCGATGCGGTAACCGCGGAAGGCCGGCTTCGTCTCCGCGCCGACGATTTCCAACGCGCCGGCTTTTTCTAGCGCGACGATCGCGTCGCCGAGCGGCGTTTCGATCTTGGCGACGCGCTGATTCCATGTGCCGTCCGCATCGAGGAAACGTCCGCGCCAGGCCAGCGCCCAGCGCACTTCGCGGGAATCGAAGGCCGCATGCACACCCTGCGGGAAGCCGACGGCGATGGCGTGCATGCCCGCGTCTTTCATGAAAGTGCGGAAGACGATCGGGCGCTCCTTCGGCTTCAACTCAAACGCGGCGGGGTCGGAGAAACCCTCGGGCGGCAGGCTCTGGTCCACTTCGGTGAGATACACGCGGATGCTGTCGATCTGCCGCTCGGTGGTGCCGAGCTTGGGATTCACCGGCTTGCCATCAGGAAAGAAGGCCGGCATGCGCGCGCCCGTCGGAAACTTCGCCGGGTCGAGCAGGAAATCGCGCATCCATTCCGGGCGGAGGCGCTTCGGCATCTCGGCCATATCGTAAGCGCCGATGCCGAGCGAGGGATGGCCGTAAAGTTCGTGGCAGGCGATGCAGGCGTAGCCGCGCGTGCCGACGATTTCGCGCCCGTCGGCATTGCGGCCCACGCGGTTCGGCTCGGATTTCGCGGGCGTCGGCTTTTCCTGCGGATCGGCGTCGGCCGTCGCGAAGAGCGCGGCGAGGTGCGGCGAAAGTTCGGGCCCGAAATCCGGCATGCGGACGCGCATATATTTCCGCACGAGTTGTTCGCCGCGCAGCACGTTTTCAACCGCGGACTGCTGGAGCTTGCGGCCCACGCCATCGAGCGGTGGGGGAAGCCGACCGAGATCGCCGAGGTCGTCGCGGGTCGAGGTGAAGTGGACGGCGACCTCCGGTGCGGGACCGCCGAGGCCGTCGCGCTGATGGCAGGCGAAACAGTTGCGCTGCAACATGGCGTGACGCGCGGCGAGCTGGGGATCATCCGCCCGCGGGCCCTGCGCCCGAATCTGCAATGCGGATTGCAACGCCGTGCGCTGATCTTTCGTGAGCTGGTAGTGCGGTCTTCCAGTCGCAGGTTTTTCCGCGAGACATCCGGCGTCCGTTTTGTTCACGGCGATCGCCTGCGCCGCCGGCCCACCGCCGTGGCACGACGCACAACCGAGGGACTGAAACGCCCGTGCGCCACGCTCTGCCTTGGCTGCATCCACCGCGAACATTGGCTCAGCCGCCACGGCTTCGGGCGCAAGATGAGCCGCGAGATCGGCGGCTTCCTGCGGCTGGAGGCGCAAATCGGGCATGCGTCCGGCGGGCCGCACGGCCAGTGGCTTCGCGAGGAACTGCGCGAGCTGACCGGGGGCGTATTTTTCGCTGAGCTTGGCCAGCGGGACTTCGCTGTGGCAGGCAATGCAGCCGACACTTTGAAACAATTCCTCGCCCTTCGCCGCGACGCCCACCGCAGCCTGCGCCGCGGGCTGCGGAGTGCGGCGCTGCATCAGGTAGTGGGTGAGATTTTCGATCAGCTCCGCGCGCTGCTCCGGCGGCTGCCCGGCGAGCATGTCCGGCATCGTCGTACCCGGCTTTACTGCCGCGGGATCGGCGAGGAACTGGCGGACGTAGGCCGCGCGCAGACGATCTCCCGCGGCGCTCAAGTCCGGGCCGGCTTTCCATGTGAGCGCGGAGGATTTGGGATCACCGCCCTGATGGCAGGCGAGGCACGAGAGTTCGGAGAGCAAGACCTCACCAGCTTCCGCAGCGACGCCCGCGCCTTGCCGGTGCAGGCGCTCGTATCCAGAAACAACCGGCGTCGCGGTGGCCGAAGAGATCGCGCCCCAAGCGGCGGTCGCGAAGAGCAGCCACTTGGCGCCGAAGCGGGCGAGGGTGAGTTTGGAGAACATTGCGCTGGACGGGCGATGGGCGGTGTTGCCGACGTTAATGAATCACCGCGCCGATTCTTTGGGGTGATCTTCGACTTCCGAATTTCAAACCGTGAACGCTTGCAGGGCGTGAAGCTTCGCGAGCGCGCGGCCGGAGGTGATCTGCTCCCGAGCGAGCGCGATCCCGGTGGCGAGGTCGGGCGCGAGCCGCGTGATGACGAAACCCGCGGCAGCATTGAAGAGCACGAGGTCGCGCTTCGGTCCCTGCACGGTGCCGTCGAGGATCGCGGTGAGGATGGCGGCGTTGTGCGTGCGGTCGCCGCCGCGCAGGTCTTCGACGGAGCAGATCGGCAGGCCGAGTGCGGCGGGGTCGATTTCGAGTTCGCGCACCGCACCATCGACGACCTCCTGCACGGCGCTCGGGCCGGTGAGCGAGAGTTCATCCATGCCGCTGCCGTGCACCGCCCAAGCGTGCGCGCGTCCGAGCAGCGCGAGGACTTCGGCATACTTCGGCAGGAGCACGGGCGAGAAGATGCCGACGAGTTGATAGGGCGGACGCGCGGGATTGAGCAGCGGACCGAGGAGATTGAAGATCGTCGGGATGCCTTGCGCGGCGAGCATCTTGCGAACGGGCGCGATGGCCTTGAATGCCGGGTGATACGCGGGCGCGAAGATGAAGCCGAGGCCGTTGGTTTCCACGCAGCGCCGCAGATCGGCGGGCGCGAGGTCGATCTTCACGCCGAGTTCTTCGAGCACATCGGCGCCGCCGCATTTCGAGGTGATGGCGCGGTTGCCGTGCTTCACCACACTCGCTCCGCCTCCGGCGAGGACAAACATCACGGCGGTCGAGACGTTGAAGAGTTCCAGCTTGTCGCCGCCGGTGCCGCAGACATCGATCATCGGCCCGGAAAGATTGGCTGGCTCAAGACCGGGATCAACCGCCCGCGCGAGCAAGGCCTGCACAAACGCCGCGATCTCCTTCGCCGTCTCGCCCTTCGCCCGCAGCGCTTTGAGGAAGTCGGCTTTCGCTTCGTCGGCGACATCGGTGGCCGTGAGTGCGGCGACGGCATGTTCGACCTCCGCAGCATCGAGGCTGCGCCCGTCGCTGAGTTGCGTGGTGAATTCCTGGAGAGTCATTGGTTCTGCTGCGCGAGGCCGACGATGATGAGAATGACGGCCAGCGCGGCGAGCACGGCGAGGGTGATCTTGATCCAGCTCAGCGGATACTTCCCGGCGATCGTGCCGGTGTAGCCGTTGATGATGATCTGATACGTTTTCGAGCCGTAGTTGTAGGCCAGCACCCACACGGGCACGAGGATGTGCTTGAAGGTTTGCCCGGTGTAATCGGCCGCGACTTCGAGGTTGCGATGGGTGTCGCCGGGCACCTCGCTCGCGCAAAGTTGCTCGGTCTTGGTCTCCATGGTCTCGCGCGAATGCTGCGCGCCGGCGACGAGGTCGATCTGGTATTGCTCGACGACCCAGCCGCTGAGGAAGCCGGGGTCGTAGTGCTTGAGGTCGGTCGTCGTCGGGAAAGGCTCGACCTTGCGCAGTAACTCGGGATTCACGCCGCGCGAGGCGGGCACGAGTTCGTCGTCGAAGAAATGGTCGAGCGAACCGCTCGATGGATACCAGCGGGTTTTGCGGACCTGGCGCGTCTGGCGGCGGCCGTTCGAGTCGGTGTAGGACTCGGTCTCGTAGTAGTAATCGCCGGACTCGGCAGTCCAATCGGCGCGGACCTGCGCGTCGAAGGTCCAATACGGGATGTAGAGCCCGTGCACGGTGTCGGTCAGCGCGCGGGACTTGAGCTTATTCGGCGCGAACCACCGGTTGCCGTACCACTCGCGCACTTTGTCGCGCACCTGCGTCTCGGGGATCTTGAATTCCAGCAGGCTCTCGGGGCGGATCGGCGCCTTGATCTGATCGACCGGGATCAGCGCGGCCGAGCCGCAGAAATCGCACCGCTGGGCCGCGCGCGTGGGATCAAAGACGGTGATCGCCTGGCAGCTCTGACATTTCACCGAGGTCTTCTCCGCCGCCCAGCCGCGCTGTTCGTCGGGGATGCTGCGCAGCGCGGTGACGAGGTCGTGCTCCGTGATCTCCGCACCATCGGGCGGCGCGGACATCGGCGAGACGGTGCCGCAAAACGGACACACGAGCGCCTGCTTCGCAGGATTCCACTGCGCCTCGGCGCCGCACGCCGGGCAGGCAAACTTCGATCGGGCGGTAATCTCCGACATTCCTGAATCGACGCTCCTTTAGCGAAAGACCGGCGCCCCATCCTTACCGAGTTCGATCGTCTTTGCGGGCGTCGCCCTGGGCACGGGCGTGGCCGGGATCGGCGTCGAGGTGAAGGCGGAACTCGGGATCGGGGTGAACGCCGCCACCGGCGGCAGCGGGCCTTTGACCTTCGGCGCGAGGAAGTAGCCGACGATGATGAGCAGCATCATGCCGATGATCGCGACGATGAGCGCGACCTCGAGCAGCGTGAAGCCGCGGTGCTGGGAGCAGGGACGGGCGGGCACGCTAGCTGGCGAGGAATTGATCGATCGCCCCGCGCGTGATGCGCCACGTCGAGCCGATTTTCTTGCCCTTGAGGTCGCCGGCTTCGAGCGTCGCGAGCACGTCGGCTTCGCTCACGCCCAGCACCTTCGCGGCGTCGGCGGGGCTGAGAAGTTCAGGAGCGGCGGCGGCCGCGGGAGCTACTGGAATCGACGGCGGCACCGCGGCACCAGGCGTCGCCTGCGCACCGAGCACGCCACCTTGCTGCTGCATCATCTGCTGCGCCATGGCCATGCCCACGGCCATCTCGCTGGCGAAGCCGCCGGCGCCTCCACCCTTCCCCTCGCCCATGCCCTGCGCCATCTGGAACTTCACGTAGTCGTTGAGATTGCCGACCGCCGCCATCGACGAACGCTTGACGATCGCCGCCTCGACTTCGGGCGGAAGGCTCACGTTTTCGACAATGAAAGTCGTGAACTCGATGCCGTACTTCGCCGTCGTCACGGGATTGATCAGCGGCAGGAGCGCGCCGCCGAGTTCGCTGTACTGCGTGGCCACATCGAGCACCGGGATCTTCGACTGCGCGAGCGCTTCGCTGAAGAGCGAGACGATGCGCGAGCGCATGGTGTCGGCAAATTCATCGAGCCGGAAGTGGTGATCGCTGCCCGCGACTTCTTTCAAAAAGAGCTTCGGCTCCACGATGCGGAAATCGAACGTGCCAAAGGCGCGGGCGCGGACGATGCCGAAGTCGTTGTCGCGCATCATCACCGGGTTCGACGTGCCCCACTTGTTACCGGTGAAAAGGCGCGTGTTCACGTAATACACGTCGGCCTTGAAAGGCGTATTGAAGCCGTATTTCCAGCCCTTGAGCGTGGCGAGGACCGGGATGTTATCCGTGACCAGCGTGTGCTTGCCCGGGCTGAAGGTGTCGCCGAATTGCCCGAGATAAACGAACTGCGCGATCTGCGATTCCCGCACGATGAGCTGGGCGCCGTTCTTGATCTCCTTGTCGTCGTCGGGCCAGCGGTAGCTGAGCGTGTCGCGCGAATCGTCGGTCCATTCGATGATCTCGATCAACTCGCCTTTGATGAAGTCCATGAGGCCCATAGTAGTGGTGTCTTTTAAGTGGGGTTGAGGGTTGCGGAGGCAAAACGTAGCGGACGCGCGCGGAGGGTCAAAGCGTATCGTTGGCGTTGCCAAATGTTCACGGGTGGCAAAGATCGCGGGCCGTGAGCATTTCCAAAAAACCCCTCGCTGACCGCGCCAAGAGCAAAGAGCTCGGCGCCGGCTGCCTGCGGCTTTTTTTCCTGCCGTTTTTCCTCGTCGGCGCGGGAATGTTCTACGGCTTTGCCATCCGCCCGGCGCTCCAGATTCTGGAATCGTATCGCTGGACGGCGACTCCTTGCGTCATCGAGTCCAGCGAAGTGCGCTCGCACAGCGGCGACAGCACGACCTACAGCGTGGAGGTTCGCTACCATTACTCGTTTGAAGATCGGCCCTACACCTCGCCTCGTTACCACTTTTCCACCACCACCGCGTCGAGCGGGCGCAAGTCCAAGCAAGCCGTGGTCGATCGCCTGCCGCCGGGCACGGAAACGGTCTGTTACGTGAATCCGAAGGCGCCAAACGAGGCGGTGCTCGATCGCGGATGGCAGTGGGAGTTGCTGATCTTCGGCGGCTTCTCGTCGATCTTCCTGCTCGTCGGCGGGCTCGGCATGCTTTTCTCCGGGCGGCTCACGAACTCGAAAGATCCGCTCGCAAGCCGGCGAAAAACTGAGCCGTCCATTGGCGGCGGACCGGCCGTGCTCAAGCCGAAATACACACCGGTCGCGAAGTTTGTCGGCATCCTGATCGGCGCGATCGTTTGGAACGGCTTCGTGAGCGTTTTCGTCTATCTCGTCTTCCTCTCCGAAGACAAAAACGTCCCGCTCTTCGCGAAGATCATCGTCAGCATCTTCGCGCTCATCGGCCTGCTCATCATCGTCGACGCCTTCCGGAGTTTCCTCGCGCTCTTCAATCCACGCATCCGACTCACCGCGCAGACGACGACCGTGCCGCTCGGCGGCGAGTTGCACCTGACTTGGACCGTGAGCGGCCGCAGCGGGATGCTGAGCAAATTGCGCGTCATTTTCGAAGGCCGTGAAGAGGCCACTTACCGGCGCGGGACGAGTACGAGCACGGACTCGAAGGTCTTCGCCGAGATCACCGTGTTCGAGACCACCGAGCGCGAGTTTCTCTCGCAGGGCGCTGCCCGCGTGGTCGTGCCGGCGACGCTCATGCACACCTTCGAGGCGAGCAATAACAAGGTCCTCTGGCGCCTGCGCGTGCTTGGCGAAATCCCGCGCTGGCCCGACGTGGAGGACGAGTATCCGATCACCGTCCTGCCACAACCCGCCCGCACGTAGCCGCGAAATCCCATGTCCAATCTGCAACTGCAACTCCCGGACGGCCGCACGAAATTTTCCCCCGGCGAAGCGATCACCGGGACGGCTTCGTGGCAGGTCGCGAACCCGCCGACCAAAGCCGAGCTGAGCCTCATCTGGGCGACGCGCGGCAAAGGCACGCAGGACCTCGAAATCGTGGAAACGATCCCTTTCTCCGATCCGCAGGCCCGCGACTCGCGACCGTTTCGGATCAAGCTCCCCGAGGCGCCTTACAGTTTTTCCGGGCAGCTCATCTCGCTCCTCTGGACGCTCGAACTCAACCTCGACCCTGGCGACGAATGCGCCTCGGTCGAAGTCGTCATCGCGCCAGGTGGCAAGGAAGTGGCACTACCGCGGATCAAGCCCTGATGAAACCTCGCGACAATCCTTTCGCCAGCCACCGGATCGAAAACCTGGCCTTCCGCCTGCCCGGCGGACTTACGTGGGACACCTTCCTCGAGCGCTGCGCAGCGGCCAAATGGCGCGGCACGATCGTGGGGCCACATGGCTCGGGAAAATCAACGCTTCTCGAACAAATGTTCCCGCACCTGCGCCAGCGCGGATTCACTCCACTCCTCTTCCGCGTGAATGCGGAAACCAGCACCGTCGAGCGCATCAGCATCATCGACCGTGTCCGCACGATGCGGGCGCCGGATTTTCTGCTGCTCGATGGCGCCGAGCAGTTCAGCACCCGCGAGTGGCTCACGCTCTACTCCACGGCGGGCGCGCTCGCCGGTTGCCTGATCACCGTCCATCGCACCAGCCGGTTGCCGACTTTGCTCGAGACGAAAACTTCGCCCGCGCTGCTCACCGAACTCACCGCCGAGCTCACCGGGAATCCGCTGCCCGAACTCGAAGCCACCGCCCTTTTCCGGCGACACCTCGGCAATCTCCGCGAATGCCTGCGAACGCTTTATGACCGGCACGCGCTGGCGTGAACGGCGCTTTATTCCTCCGACTCGCGGCCCGCGAGGAGGCTGGCGATGAAGGCGCCGAAGAGCGCGCAGAGTGGCGTCGCAGGAAAGGCGATCGCGAGATACCAGGCCGGCAGGCCATCGAAGAATGCGGTGAACCCGAGAACGACATCGACGACTCCGAGCGCGGCGGCGTTCAGGTACGGCGCTCGCGGAGCGAGCGACGCCGCGACGTAGCCACCGATGACGACAAAGATCAGGCCCATCGCCAGCATGCCGTTCAGGAAATGCGGCGAAGCGAGCAGCGTCTGCTGGATCGTGGCCGCATCGGCGCCGTCCTTGGCGTAGGCGATTCCGGCGAAAATTCCGGCCATCAGGCCGAAGAACTTGGAACCACCGTAGTCCACCACAAACGCCAGGAGCACCGCCCTCCACTGGAGTCGCTGCAGAATGGTCGAAGGCTCGGACGGTTCGTCGGACATGGCGCGGGAAACTGCCCGGCGAGCGTCGCGATAGCCAGCGGAAACCGGACGTGGACGCGACGAGCAAAAATGACGCGGGGCTTTTGCCCGGACGAGCAACTCGCGCTTTGGGAAATACGCGTGTCCGACACCGCAGGCGGGAAAGTTTATTTAGAATAATTCTTGATAAGGCTCAGGCCGGGTGCGAAGGAAAACGCGCTCATGAAACCGCGTGCCACCGCCACCGCCAACGCTTTACCGACCCCCGAGGAGCATATCCACGGACGCGGTTTTCGCATGACCGATCAGCGCCGCGCCGTCTACGACGCGCTGATGGGCGAACGCGATCACCCCACGGCGGTCGAGGTCTTCATGCGGGTGAAAGGCAAGATGCCGTCGATCTCGCTGGCCACAGTCTACAACTGTCTCGAGACCCTCACCGACTGCGGCATCGTGCGGGCGGTTAACCACGATCGCGAGCCCTCGCGCTACTGCCCGAATCTCAACGAGCACGCGCACCTTTTCTGTGAAGACTGCGGCGGCGTCATGGACGTGCCGCTGCGCACCCGGCGACGGCCGCAGGACGTATGGGAATTACCCGAAGCCGTCGTCATCTCGCACCAAGAAGTTTCGTTCCGCGGTCTGTGCCCGAAGTGCGCCACGAATCAAAAAAAATCAGCCACCAAACAGAAAAAATGAGTTCACTGATCATTCAAGACCTGCACGTTCGTATCGGCGAAAAGGAAATCATCCGCGGCCTCACGCTGGAGATTCCCAAGGGCGAAGTGCATGCCATCATGGGGCCCAACGGCTCCGGCAAATCCACGCTGAGCAAAGCGATCGGCGGGCATCCGGATTACACGATTACGGGCGGCGACGTGCTGCTCGACGGCGAAAGCATCCTCGGCCTCGAACCCGACGAGCGAGCCCGCAAGGGACTCTTCCTCGCGTTCCAGTATCCGATGGAGATTCCCGGCGTCTCGAATGCCAACTTCCTCCGCGCGGCGCTCAATGCCCGCCAGCCCGAAGGCGAGGAAATCGAGGCGACGGACTTTTACGCCAGGATGTATGAGGAGATGGACAAGCTGGAGATGTCGCGTTCGTTCACCGCGCGCGCCGTCAATGAAGGCTTCTCCGGCGGCGAGAAGAAGCGCAACGAGATCCTGCAGATGGCCATGCTCCAGCCGAAGTATGCCATCCTCGACGAAACCGATTCCGGCCTCGACATCGATGCGTTGCGCATTGTCAGCGCGGGCGTCAATGCCCTGCGCGGTCCGAGCCTCGGCGCGCTCGTCATCACCCACTACCAGCGCCTGCTCGACTACATCGTGCCCGACGTCGTGCATGTGATGGTCAAGGGCCGCATCGTGCGCTCGGGTCCGAAAGAACTCGCCCTCGAACTCGAGGAAAAAGGCTACGACTTTATCCGCGAAGAAATCGCCGAGGCGGCCATCGCCTAACTGGAAGGAACGCCATGCCCACCGAAGAACTAATCAGCACCAGCATCGACATCGACCGCACGCGCGGCGACTTCCGCTACGACGAGAAACACAAATTCGACGCCGGCACCGGTCTGTCGCACGACACGATCGACTACATCGTGAATGTGAAGGGCGAGCCGGATTGGATCCGCGAGTGGCGGCACAAGGCGCTCGATATTTTCCTTTCGAAGCCGATGCCCACGCACTGGGCGTCGAAGGATCTGGAGAACATCATCTTTCAGGACATCCGCTATTATCTCGCGGGCGGGCAGAAGCCTTCGCGCTCGTGGGAAGATGTGCCCGATGACGTCAAGCGCACGTTCGAGCGTCTCGGCATTCCGGAGCAGGAGCGGAAGTTCCTTGCCGGCGTCGAAGCGCAGTTCGATTCCGAGGCGGTCTATTCCAACATCAAGAAAGCCGTCGGTGAGCAGGGCGTGATCTTCATGGGCTCGACCGATGGCCTGAAAGAGCACCCGGAAATTTTCCGTAAGTGGTTCGGCAAAGTGATCCCGACGGGCGACAACAAATTCAGCGCGCTGAACAGCGCCGTCTTCAGCGGCGGCTCGTTCATCTACGTCCCGCCAGGCGTGAAGGTGAAGCACCCGCTGCAGGCTTACTTCCGCATCAATGCGGAGAACTTCGGGCAGTTCGAGCGCACGCTCATCATCGCCGACGAAGGTTCCGAGGTGATGTATATGGAAGGCTGCACGGCGCCGAAATTCGAGACGGCCACGCTACACTCGGCGGTCGTCGAACTCGTCGCGCTCAAGGGCGCGAAGATCCAATACGTGACCGTGCAAAACTGGTCGGCAAACGTCTTCAACCTCGTGACTAAGCGCGCCGTCGCGCACGAAGAGGCCGAGGTGAAGTGGATCGACTGCAACATCGGCTCGCGCCTCACGATGAAATATCCGGGCGTCGTGTTGAAAGGCCGCAAGGCGCGTGGCGAAGTCATCTCCATCGCGCTCGCCAATGACGGCCAGCATCAGGACACCGGCGCGAAGATGATCCACGCTGCGGACGAGACGACCTCCAACATCGTCTCCAAATCGATCTCGATCGGCAAAGGCCGCTCGACCTACCGCGGGCTGGTTCACATCCCGAAGCACCTCAAGGGCTGCAAGAACAACACCGAGTGCGACGCGCTGCTGATCAACTCCACCGCCCGCACCGACACCTATCCTGCGATCACCGTGCGCGGCACGGGGAATTCCAGCCAGCACGAGGCGAGCGTCTCGCAGATTTCCGCCGAGCAGATTTTCTACATGCAACAGCGCGGCCTCACTGAAGCCCAGGCGATGAGCCTTTCGGTGAACGGCTTCGTCAACGACCTCGTGCGCCAGTTTCCAATGGAATACAGCGTCGAGCTCAAGCGCCTCATCGATCTCGAGATGGAAGGATCGGTCGGCTAATCGCCGCCGCCTGAACGCATGAGCACAGTTTTGCTGGAAGAAGTAATGACCGAAACGACCGCCGCGCCTGTCCCACTCCTCAGCGCCGGCCCCGCCGCCCCCGGGCAGGAAGCCGCTTGGGAACAATTCACCAAGATCGCGCTGCCCACTCGGAACGACGAACGCTGGCGTTTTGCCAACGTCAAGGATCTCGACCTCGGCGCCTACACGCAGCCGCAAGCGATCGACGAGGCCACGCGTGAAGAACTGCTCGGTCGCAGCCGCGGATTGGAAAAAAGCGCGGGCCGCATGGTCTTCGCGAACGATCAGTTAATGGCGCGCGAAGTCCTCAGCGAATCGCTCAGCCAACTCGGCGTCGTCTGGCTCCCGCTCGAACAGGCGATGGTCGAGCATCCCGATTTGTTTCAGCAGTATTTCATGCGCGAGGAGGCGATCCTCGGCGGGCAGAAATTTGCCGCGCTCCACGCTTCGCAGGTCCGCACCGGCACGCTGCTTTTCGTCCCGCGCGGCGTGGAGATCGATCTACCAATCGAGGCTTTCCACTGGCTGCACGGCGACAACAGCTCCTGCTTCCCGCACACGCTCATCATCGCCGAGGAACGCGCGAAGGTGACCCTCATCGATTACTACGAAAGCGCTGACGCCAACGCGCCCGGCCTCGCGTGTGTCGTGAACGATCTCTGGCTCGGCGCCGGCGCCAACGTGACCTACGTCTGCGCGCAGAACTGGAGCAGGCAGACGCTCGCCTTCCAGATCAATGCCACCGTCGTCGGCCGCGACGCCCAGGCCCGGTCGCTCTTCGCCCAACTCGGCTCGCGCCACGTGCGCAGCGAAAGCGTGAGCCATCTCCGCGGGCCCGGCGGTCGCAGCGACATGCTCGCGCTCACCGTCGCCGACAGCGCACAGGAAGTGGACGCCCGCACTTTTCAAATCCACGAAGCGCCGAACACCGCGAGTGATCTGCTTTACAAAAACTCGCTCGACGACAAGGCGCGCACGATTTTCTCCGGCCTCATCCGCGTCGATCCCGGCGCGCACCAGACCGACGCATATCAGAAGGTCCGCAACCTCCTGTTGAGCGACGAAGCCGAGGCGAACAGCGCACCCGGTCTCGAGATCGAGGCCAACGATGTCCGCTGCACTCACGGCGCCACCTGCGGTCAGATCGAGCAGGAAGAACTTTTCTACCTCATGTCCCGCGGCATCTCGAAAAAAGCCGCGCAGAAACTCATCGTCTTCGGGTTCCTCCAGGAAGTCGTCGCGCGCCTCGACCAGCCCGCGATCACCGCAAAAATGGCGGACTTGGTGCATGCGAAGTTCGAGACGCACCGCTAGGCGCAAGATGAGGCTCGGCAGATTCACGCGGAGCCGGTAGATGCGGTGGATGATCCTCCCGCGCCTTCCTCTCGTCCTGCTCGCACTGTGGGCGATCCTCACCACGACCGCACCCGCCGCCGAGCCCGCACCGTGGCCGGAATGGCGTGCGCCAATAATCGCGAAATTCACGGACGATCTGAAGCGGCTCGACGAGGACATCAAAACGCGGCCCGACTCCATGCCGCTCTATTCGTTCCGCGGCGACTGTCGGCTCTTCCTCGGCCAGTACGCCGGAGCGGTGGCCGATTTCGAGAAGATGATCGCGCTCGATCCCGCGCAGGACGCCCAGCATTGGCGGCTCGGCATCGCGTATTATTTTGCGGGGCAGTTCGAGAAGTCCGCGCGGCAGTTTGAGAAGTACCACGCTTACGACGGGCGCGACCGGGAGAACGGCATCTGGCAATACCTCGCCAACGCCAAAGTGATCGGCGTCGATAAGGCGCGCGCCGCGATGCTCGTTTACACGCAGTTCGACCGGGAGCCGTTCCCCGCGCTCTATGAAATGTTTACTGGCAAAAAAACGCCCGATGAAGTCCTCGCGGAGATCGAACGCAAAGGGTTGACCGGCGAAACAGAGGTCGTCTTCTTTGGCCACTACTACACCGGGCTCGAGGAGGAACGCCTTGGCCATCGCGAGCGCGCGCTACAGTTGCTCGAAAAAGCGGTTTCGCTTCCGCAAGCGCGAGCGCCCGGCGGGCCCGGATACATGTGGCAGGTTGCGCGACTCCACTGGGAGCGGCTGCACACAGCGAAATAACCCTCCGTCATCCTGAGCGAAGTCGAAGGACCTCTGATCTCTTTCCGGCATCTTTGGCTGGGGAGCAGAGGAAAGGCAGAAGTGAGAGATCCTTCGGCTTCGCTCAGAATGACACGGTGAGGAAGGCGCGCAGCCTGCACTGCGGCACTACTGCTCCTCGTGCCAGCGTACGTCCTTGCTCAGCATCGTGTCGCCGTCGAATTCGAACCAAGCCGTGAAGTGTCCACCGGCGAGCATTTGCGGCAGCCAGTGGATGTCGTCCGCCCACATTTCGACGAAAGGAATCGCCGCGATCTCGAACCACATCGGAATCGCCTCGACGGTCTCGATCAGTTCGCCGGCGTAGTCCCGCGCGAGGAAAACCGCGCAGTGCAGACTGTAGCCATCGGTGAATTGAAAATGCAGCACGCCGCGCTCTTCAATCTCCAGCGGCGTCACTCCGATCTCCTCCTGGACTTCGCGAATCGCCGCCACGAGCGCCGTTTCGCCGGGTTCCAGCTTGCCGCCCGGCCCGTTGATCTTGCCCGCGCCGAGCCCGCGTTTCTTGCGGATGAGCAAGACGCGGTCGTCTTTGACGATGAAGCAGAGATTGGCGCGCTCACGCGGCTGCCAGGTGGACCAGTCCATCCATGAGCAATCGCCAATCGCGAAGAGCGACGCAATGCCGAACCACCCCGCGCGGCGTGTTTCCGCTTTCTTCGCTCCGAGGCGTGCGGCATTCGTAGAGCGCCATGAATTCCCGCACCGCCCTTCGCCTCGCCGCCGCCATTGGTTTTCTCGCCGTCGCGCTCGGGGCATTCGGCGCACATGGATTGAAGGCCACGCTCGAAGCGACGGGCCGCGCGGCGAATTGGGAAACCGCCGCGCAATACCATCTGGTGCATGCCGCGGTGCTGCTCGCGCTCGCGCTCCGCGAACCGGTCGCCCGACTGTCCTTCCTGCTTTTCACCGCCGGCATCGCCATTTTCAGCGGCAGCCTCTACGTACTCGCGGTAACAAATATGAAATGGCTTGGCGCGATCACGCCACTCGGCGGTCTGTGCCTGCTCGGCGGCTGGCTGGCGCTGGCTTTCCCGCGGCGCTAGCGCTGGGTGGTGAACTTCACCCCGTCCGAGCCGCGATTCTTGCGTTCGGCTTCCAAAGAGGTCCGCGCCTCCTGCTGGTATTTCTCGTCCTCGCCATCCTGCGCGCGGATGCCGAGGGTGTTCTGCCAAGATTGCAGCGCGAGGTCGCCTTTGCCCATGAGCTTGTAGACGCGCGCGAGTTCCGCGTGGTGCATGATGCGCTGCGGGGCGAGTTCCGTGGCTTTCTTGAGATACTTGGCTGCTTCTTCGTTGCTGGCTTTGGGCATGCCGCCATAGACGAGCGAAGCAAGCGCCTTGAGCACCCCGCTGACATTGGCGACACCGGCGTGCCAGCGACCGAGGACGTGCCACGAGTAGTCGTCGCTCGGATCGAGTTCGATCGATTTGAGGGTCTCGTCGCGGATGACCTTAGAATATTCGAGCTTCGTTTTGTTGCCGACGTAATCGGTCAGGTGGCCGTAGGCGATCGCGAGATTGAGGTGCGCTTTGGCATTCTTGGGATCGGCGGCGACGGCGCGTGAAGCGTAATCAAACGCCCGCTGGGCCACCCACTTGGCGCTTTCTTCCGGCTTCGTGGACGGAATCAGATCGGTGTATTGCTTCGAAATCCGCAGGAGGACGCCGACATTTTGGGCCTCGATCGCCTCGGCTTCCCGCAACGCAGCGAGGGCCGCACGTGGGTTTCCTTGCTTCTCCGCGATGTCCCCCTGCCTCACGAACGAAGTCACCCGCGGATCCTCAGCGAGGACCTGTGTCGCAAACAGAAAGGTGAGAAGGGCGAACGCTTTCAAGGATTCTGCCACACAGCTTTAGCAGTTTTTGTGAACGCCGCCCGATTTCTTTTTGTGAAAAATAGGCGTCAGCTCGATAGCACGCTTTCCGCGACCGGCACGCAGGCGCAGAAGAGATTTCGGTCGCCCCAGACGTTGTCGATCCGCCCGACGCTCGGCCAGAATTTGTGCTCGCGCAGCCACGGCGCGGGATAGGCGGCCTGCTCGCGGGAATAAGGGTGGCTCCAGTCGCCAGAGATGATCGAGTGCGCGGTGTGCGGAGCGTTTTTGAGGACGTTGTCCTTTTCGTCGACAGTGCCGTTTTCCACTGCGGTCATCTCGGCGTGGATGGCGATCATCGCGTTGCAGAAACGGTCGAGTTCGTCCTTCGACTCGCTCTCGGTCGGCTCGATCATGAGCGTGCCCACGACCGGCCAACTCAGCGTCGGCGCGTGGAAGCCGTAGTCCATGAGCCGTTTGGCCACGTCTTCGGCAGTCGTCTTTTGGAAACCGCGCAGATCGAGGATGCACTCGTGGGCGACGAATCCGTTCGCGCCCTTGAAGAGCACCGGGAAATACGCGTCGAGCCGCGAGGCCATGTAATTGGCGTTGAGGATGGCGAACTTCGTCGCGTCAGTCAGGCCTTCGCCGCCCATCATGCGGATATAAACCCACGGAATGGTGAGGATCGACGCACTCCCAAATGGCGCTGCGGAAATCGAGCCTGTATGCACGTCCGGGCCGCGCCGTTCGACCACGGAAAGATGCGGCACGAGGTGCGCCGCGACGCCGATCGGGCCCATGCCGGGGCCGCCGCCGCCGTGCGGGATGCAGAAGGTCTTGTGCAGGTTGAGGTGACAGACGTCGGCGCCGATGCGGCCCGGGGAGGTGACGCCGACTTGCGCGTTCATGTTCGCGCCGTCCATGTAAACCTGCCCGCCGTGCGCGTGGATGAGTTCGCAGATTTCCACGATCGTCTCCTCGAAGACGCCGTGCGTGCTCGGATAGGTGACCATGAGCGCGGCGAGATGGGCCGCGTGCGAGTCGGCCTTGGCGCGGAGGTCGGCGAGGTCGATATCGCCATCGGCCAGACAGGTGACGGTCACGACCTTCATCCCAGCCATGACCGCGCTCGCGGGATTCGTGCCGTGGGCGCTGGTCGGGATGAGGCAGATGTTGCGCTGCCCTTCGCCGCGCGACTCGTGGTATTTGCGGATCGCGAGCAAGCCGGCGTATTCTCCCTGCGAACCGGCATTTGGCTCGAGCGAGACGCCGGCGAAACCGGTGATCTCGCACAGCCAGGCTTCGAGTTGCGAGCACAGCTCGGCATATCCCGCCGACTGCTCAGGCGGGCAGAAAGGGTGCAGCTTGCCAAACTCCGGCCACGTCACCGGCAGCATCTCGCTGGTCGCGTTCAGCTTCATCGTGCAGGAGCCGAGCGGGATCATCGAAGTCGTGAGCGACAAATCCTTGGCCTCGAGCCGCCGGATGTAGCGCAGCATCTCGTGCTCGGTGTGGTGTTTGTTAAAGACCGGGTGCGAGAGAAAGGCCGACGTGCGCGCGTGCGGCGCGGCGAAACTCGCGTCGAGCGATGCGGCGACATCGCCCACGGCGATCTCCGCAGCATTGGCGTCGCTGAAGAGATCGACGAGCACCTGCAGATCTTCCTCGGTGGTCGTTTCGTCAAAGGCTACCAGCAGCGCGCTCGGGCCATGGAGGCGGAGGTTGAGCTGATAGTCCTGTGCCAACGCGAGCACCTTTTGCCGGGCCGCGACGCTGCCGAGTTCGATGAGCACGGTGTCGAAAAACGACGACGAAGTCCGGAAGCCGAGGCGATCGAGCGCTTCGGCAAAAGTCGCGGCGAGCAGATGCACGCGACGCGCAATCGCCTTCAGCCCCTCGGGTCCGTGATAGACCGCATACATCGAGGCCATGACCGCGAGGAGCACCTGCGCCGTGCAGATGTTGCTCGTCGCCTTATCGCGGCGGATGTGCTGCTCGCGGGTCTGGAGTGAAAGGCGGTAGCCGGGCTGGCCGTGCGCGTCCCTGCTCACGCCGACGAGACGCCCCGGCATGAGGCGCTTGCAGGCGTCTTTCACCGCCATGTAAGCGGCATGCGGACCACCGAAGCCGAGCGGCACGCCAAAGCGTTGCGTCGAACCGATGGCGATGTCGGCGCCAAATTCACCCGGCGGACGCAGCAGCGTGAGCGCGAGGATATCGGCCGCGACGATGGCCAGCGCGCCAGCGGCGTGGGCCTGCGCGATGAACGGCGCGTAGTCGAGGATCGCGCCAGTCGTATCCGGATACTGCAGGAGCACGGCGAAGACTTTTTCCGTGAAATCGAACTCCGCTTCGTCGCCAACGATCACCTTGATGCCGAGCGGCTCGGCGCGTGTCTGCACAACGGCGATGGTCTGCGGATGGCAGCGCTCGGAAACGAAAATGGCGTGCGCCGCGGCGTCCTTGCTCATGGCGTGCGCGATGTGCATGGCCTCGGCGGAGGCCGTGGCTTCGTCGAGCAGCGAGGCGTTTGCGATATCGAGCCCAGTCAGGTCGATCACGAGCTGCTGGAAATTGATCAGCGCCTCCATGCGGCCCTGCGAAATCTCCGCCTGATACGGCGTGTAAGCCGTGTACCAGCCGGGGTTTTCGAGGATGTTCCGCTGGATGACCGGCGGCACGATGCAGTCGCTGTAACCCTGGCCGAGGTAGTTCTTAAAGATGCGGTTCTTCGCCGCGATCGCCTTCAGCTCCACCAGCGTCTCATGTTCGCTGCGGTCCTTGGGCAGGTCGAGCGGCGCCGGAAGGCGAATCTGCTCCGGCACGGCCGCGGCGATCAGCTCATCGAAGGAGGTCAGATCGAGCTCCGCCAGCATCGCCGCCACTTCACTCTCCGTGGACCCGAGATGCCGACGGGGAAAGGTGTCGCCGGGAGCGAGGGGTGAGGATTGCCGCGCAGAATGGGCGGGCGGATTCGTGGCCGTGTCGTGCATCGACGGAGGCTAGGAAGCGCGGCGGTTGAATCAAGCGATGATTTGACTTCGCGGGCCTATTCTCGTGGGCTGGGCGGGTCGCAAGCGCCTGCGACTCCCGAAACCATGAATACGCCCTCCTTTCTCTCCCTATCCGCGGCCACGCTGAGTCTCGCCCTCTTCGGATCGAGCACTGCATCTGCCGGGCACATGGTTTCGCCGCCCGACAAGAGCAGGATCGTCGAGCCCGTGGTAGAATCGCTCCCGCCCGGCACGATCACCGCCGGGGGAAAATTCAGCAGCGATTTGCAAAGCGGCTTCATCGACGCGCTGCTGCCCTTTTGGGGGCCACGCAATGTGACGGCTTTTGCCAGTGCTCGCGGCACTTGGGATGACAATTCGCAGTCACTCGGCAGCGTGGGCCTAGGCGTGCGTTACCTCCTTCCCGACCGCGAGATCATCCTCGGCGCGAATGTCTTCTACGACTCCATCGACAGCCAGTACGGCAACCACTTCGACCAGCTCGGCCTCGGGCTGGAGTTTCTCTCGCGGTGGTTCGACGCCCGCGTGAACTGGTATCTGCCGGACGACAGCACCTACGAAACCGGTCGTTCCACCACCAGCCGCCAGCGCACCCGCACCGGTGGCACCTTCGTGGAAGACGGGCTGATCAAACAGCGCTTCACGGAGATCGACGACCGCGTTTTCTACCGAAGCTCCGAGTCCGCGCTGGAGGGTTTCAACCTCGAGGGCGGCTTCCTCGTTCCAGGGGTCGATCGCTATTTTGAACTGCGACTTCTCGCCGGCTACTACCGCTACACCGCCGCTTTCGGGCAGCGCCACGAGGGATTCAAGGCGAGGGCGGAAGCGCGTTTCCTGCCGGGAGTGATCGGCGACTTGGAATACTGGGACGACGCAGCTCTCGTCGGCGGCCACTGGGTCGCGGGCATCCGGGTGAGCGTGCCGTTTTCCGTCGAGAATCTTTTCACTGGTCGCAACCCCTTCGAGGGCGCAGGCGAGATGTTCAAGCCGCGGAAGCGTGAATTCCGCGAGCGTCTGAGCGAGATGGTCATCCGCTCGCATCGCGTGATGACGTCGAACTCCAATCCGCAGCAGGCCGGCACCGAGACCAACTCGGAAAACTCCGACAAGATCGTCGGCACGGTCCCGCCGCCTCCACCGATCGTCCAATCGAGTCCGGAAGAGGAAGGCCCGCCTCGCTGAAGCACAAGCCGGTAGTGCTTAGCGCGACCTGAGCTGCAGCACGCGCATCCACTCACGACCTTCGCGGCCCGCGTAGGCGCGCTGCGGCAGCCACTCGCGAACGAGTTCGAAGCGCAGGAGAAACAGCCGATCCAGCTCCGCAACCGAGACTTCAAACGGCGGGCCTTCGTCGGGTAAGGCGTTGCCGGGATCGAGATAGAAGATCGCGAGTAATTTTCCACCGGGCTGGAGCGCCCCGGCAACCGCTTCGACATAAGCGGAGCGCTGCGCAGGCTGGATCGCGCAAAAACAGGTGTGCTCGAAAACCCAGTCGAAGGCGCCACACAGTCGCGGTGGCAGCGCGAACAAATCGCCCTGCAGATAGGTTTCTCCGCCGACGGCGGGAAACTTGCGCGCGGCCAGCACCGCGGAATTCGAAAGATCGAGTCCGACCACTTCATCCGCTGTCGCCGCCAGCGCGCGCACGTCGTGCCCAAAACCGCAACCCGGCACGAGCACCCGTCCGCGCACCGGTTCGCGCACGAGAAAATCCACGAGACCAGGGCTCGGCGCGCCCTTTTCCCAAGGCGTCTCGCCCTTTTGATACTGAGCTTCCCAATCGGTTGACATGGCGCGAGTTAAGCCGCCGTGGTGTTGCGACGCCAGATCGTAGCTTCCGCCACGCTCCACTGAAATTTCCGGGCGTGCTCGCGGATTAGAAACGGCAGATCTTTCACCGCGACGAGGTCGAAGTGCGGCGCCAACTGCCGCTGCAAACCTTCGCGTGTGCCGACGCGCTGCCCGTCGCGCTCGTAACCTCCGAGCCAGTGTTCGCGCGGCGTGAATTCTTCGAGCCATGTGTAGGGCGAGGTGATGACGAGCTGCCCGCCCGCTTTGACCAGCGACGGCAGCAGCGCGAGACAACGCTCTGGTTCGCGGAGGCGATCGATGAGATTCGCCATCAGCAGCACATCGAACGGACCAAGATCGGCGCGCAACTCCATCGCGTCGCCCTGTTCAAAGGCGACCCGCTCCGACGGAACGCCGGACGGAATACGGGCCACGAGCGGTGTCCCCAGCGCGCCCTCGTCGGTGCGGGAATACGCAAGCGCGCCACCCGCGGCGATGGCCTGCGCGGCTTCGACAAAGCGCTGAGAATAATCGATCCCGAGCGCCGAGCCGCAGTGCCGCGCCAACTCAAAAGTGGAACGCCCCACGGCGCATCCGAGATCGAGCGCGCGGGAATTTGCCGGCAACGCCGCGACATCCACGCACTCCGCGACGCAACGCACCGGATAGGACAGCGCGGTTTCCAGCGCCTGTCCGGCAGGCGGCAGAATCTCCGCGGCGGTCCCGTAATGGAACAACAGGTATTCCGCGAGCAGCTTGTCGGTTTCGTAGATATTCATGTCGGAAAAAAGAGACGCGGAGCGCCGGATCGGGCAGCTCCGCGTCTCGAATTTTACTGCGGGCGTTTAGTTCGCGAGCAACCCGCGCATATACGCGGCGGGCTTGTAGTTCTCGATCAACACCACGGTCTGGCCGTCACGATGCATGCGCACCTGTGGGACGTTGATCTCCGGCGTCTTGGTCGGCGAGAAGAGGATGTCGTCGTGCGTCGCGTTCTGCTTATTGGCGAACCGATCGGGCGTCAGTTTGCCGCCGAGATGGTCGCTGCGTCCGGTCGCGACGTGCATCGTGCCGAGGATTTTTTCGTCCTGAATATCACGACCGGAAACCGGCAGCACCTGTGTGCCGAAGCCGAGCTCGCCGAGTTCACCCGTCACCGGATCGCTAGTCAGCTTCTCGTTGTGCGCGTCGATGGTCGCCTGATTACCGCGCAGCAGCGCCGACGTTTTGATCCGCCCTCCCTGGACCGTCATCAGACCGATCGTGCCGTCCTCGTATTTGTGCGGAAAAGTTCCCGCCGCATCCTCTGGGACATAGTAAATTTCACCGGCGGGCAGGTTGGCGATGTCGGGACCGCCACGGCACAGGCCGTGGCTCTTCTGTGCCTCCTGGCCTGCGAGTTCGAGCCGGAGCGTGAATTTCTGATCGTCGAAGGTGTAGTCGATTTCGACCGAGTCGGCCTTGGTCATGCCGAGTCGCAGCTTTTCCGCCTGCTTGCTCACCTCGAAGTAATCGACCGCGAGACCCGAGCTAAGAATCACTTGGTTCATCCCGTGCATCGTCGCCCCGCGGAAACCATATTTCTTGGCAAAAGCGGTCAGCGGCGCCGTCGCCGAATACGTCGAGATACAAAGCACGAGGTCGTATTTCTTGTAGATGTCCTCGACCAGATCGATCTCCCGCCCATCAGTCGCGAAGCCTTTCTCCGGCAGGTCGAGATTACTCCCGCCGGTGATCTCGTAGGCGAACATTTCGCCGCCCGTGAGCCCGAACTCGGCGTTCACCTCGTTGCGGAGGCCTTGGTAAAAAACATCATGCGCGTGGCGCTGGATAGAGAGGTCGGGATTCTTCAGAAAGCGGAAGTCGGCGACCTCGCGCGGGTCCTCCAGATCGATGAGAATGCAGACTCGCTCGCCCGCTTTCGGGTCAAACACCGTCCGGAGCAAACGGCTCAGGCTGAAGGGCGGAAACAAATGAGGACGGTCTACAGAGGTCTGTTCGATGGTGGCGTTCATAGTGGTTTTTCGTTTGGCGGCGTCGGTGGCGCGTGTTCCTTTACGACGTGCCCTAGGAGAATGTTGCAACATTCCGCGCGGGTTCGAGCAAATGATTTGGCAAACCAAGAGCCACACTTTCGACCTATCGCACCGCGCCCTGATCATGGGCGTGCTGAATGTGACCGCGGATTCCTTCTCGGATGGCGGCCAATTCCTGCAGGTCGAACGCGCCCTGCAACACGCCGCGCAACTCGCCGACGAGGGTGCGGACATCATCGACATCGGCGGAGAATCGACGCGTCCGGGCGCCCAACCGGTGCCGGAGGAGGAGGAAATGCGGCGCGTCGTGCCGATCATCGAGCGACTGGGGAAGGAGGAGCGATTCGTCATTTCCATCGACACGATGAAGCCTGCCGTCGCCCGCGCCGCGATGGAAGCCGGCGCGGAGATCATCAACGACGTCACCGGCCTGCGCGACCCGGCCATGCGCGAGGTGGCGCAGGCCACTGGCGCGGGCGCCATCGCCATGCACATGCAGGGCACACCCCGCGACATGCAACGCGCGCCGCAATACACGGATGTGGTCGGCGAAATCCGGGAATTTTTTCGACAAACTTTTTCCGCGTGCCTAGCGTCCGGCATCGACCCCATGCGCCTCGCCTTCGACCCCGGAATAGGCTTCGGAAAAACGGTGGAACACAATCTCACGCTGCTGCGGAATCTAGATTCCATGCGGGTGGAAGGGCGTCCGCTTGTCCTCGGCGTCTCGCGCAAATCCTTCCTCGGCAAAGTGCTCGAGAGCGACGCGCTCGCGGATCGCTCCTGGCCCACGGTCGCGCTCACCTCTTACGGCCGGAGCCACGGGGCGGAAATCTTTCGCATTCACGAAGCGCGGCTCAACACCGAGGCGCTCCGCATGACGGAAGCCATTCTCGAACCGGCCGGCGCCTCATGAACGTCCTCGAATTTGCCGCGCAGCATTGGAAGGACGCGATCGAGATCGCGCTGCTCGCCGTGGCCATCTTCTACACGTGGCGCTTCTTCAAGGGAACGCCCGGAGCCAATGTGCTCGTCGGTATGGTCGTGCTCTTTCTCGGCGCGATGCTGCTCTCGCAAATCCTCGGCCTCACGGTCATCGGCTCGCTGTTCGAGAGTCTCTCGCGCGTCATCCTCATCGCGCTCGTCATCATCTTTCAGCCGGAGTTACGCCGCGGCCTCGCCGCTCTCGGAGCGCACCGGCTCTTCTTTTCCACCAACCAAAACCGCGCCACGCTCGACCTCGTGCGCGAGATGACCTTCGACCTCGCGAACCGCCAACTCGGCGCGCTCATCGCCATTGAGCGCGGACAGAATATCGAGAGCTTCGCCGAGAGCGGCGTAAAGATCGACTGCGCGCTCTCCACCGAACTGGCCGTAAGCATCTTCTTCCCAAAAACCCCGCTGCACGATGGCGGCATCATTATCCGCAACGACCGCATCGTCTCCGCGGCGTGCATTTTCCCGATCACGCAGCGGGTCGACCTCGACCGCGCGCTCGGTCTGCGCCACCGCGCCGCGCTCGGCCTCACCGAGGAGAGCGACGCCATCGTCGTCGTGGTTTCCGAGGAAACAGGCATCGTTTCCATTTGTCATCGCGGAGTCATCGAAAGAAGCTTCGACCCCGAAAGCTTCGACCGCCGACTCGGCGAACTCTTCTCCCTCACCGATGAAAGTGATCCTCAACAATTGGGTGGCAAAGCTGCTGTCGCTGGTGCTCGCCGTCATTCTGTGGTCGGTCATCCGCCAGAGCCTGGCAACGACCGCCTCGCCTTCTAGGTTCCAATTTGAGCGCGAGAAGCGCTTTCAAGCCGACGAAAAATTCCAATTCGACGCCACCAGTTATGGCAACCCCAAGAAAAAGTAATTCCCCAACTCCACCCGCCGCCGGCAACGGCAACGGCGAGCGGCGCATCTTTGGCACCGATGGTGTCCGCGGCACCGCGAACATCGAGCCCGTCACTGCGGAGACCGCGCTGAAGCTCGGGCGCGCCGCCGCGCACGTCTTCACACAGATGAGCGTGCTCGCGGGCCGCTCGAATGGACGCACGACGATCGTCATCGGCAAAGACACGCGCCTTTCCGGCTACATGCTGGAAAATGCGCTCGCCGCTGGCGTGATGTCGCTCGGGGCCGACGTCCTGCTCATCGGGCCGCTGCCGACGCCCGGCACGGCCTACATCACGCGCTCGCTGCGGGCCGATGCCGGCATCGTGCTCAGTGCGTCGCACAATCCTTACGAGGATAACGGCATCAAATTTTTCCGCCCTGACGGCTACAAGCTCGATGACGAAATCGAGAAACGCATCGAGGACCTCGTCTTCAGCGGCGAGATCGAATCGATCCGCCCGACGGCCGGGAAAATCGGCCGCGCCACTCGCATCGACGACGCCCTCGGCCGCTACGTGGAATACGCCAAACAGAGCTTCCCGCGCGGGCTCACGCTCGAGGGCATGCGCGTCGCCGTGGATGTGGCCAACGGCGCCGCTTACAAATCGACGCCGTGCATCCTGCGCGAACTCGGCGCGGACATCATCGTTGCGCACAACACGCCAAACGGACGCAACATCAACCGCGACTGCGGCAGCACGCACCCCGAGGAAATCCAACGCATCGTCAAGGAAACCAAGGCGCAGATCGGCATCAGCCACGACGGCGACGCCGACCGGCTCATCCTCTGCGACGAGAACGGCGAGATCGTGGACGGCGACGAGATCATGGCCATCGCCGCGCTCGATTTCATCAAGCGTGGACGCCTTGTGCAGAATACCCTCGTCGCCACGGTGATGAGCAATTTCGGCCTCGATGAGACACTGAAGAAAGCCGAGGGCCGCGTGCTGCGGACGAAGGTCGGCGATCGTTACGTGATCGAGGCGATGATGAAGCAGGACCTCAATGTCGGCGGCGAGCAAAGCGGGCACATGATCTTCCGCGACTTCTCCACCACTGGCGACGGGGTCGTCAGCGCGCTGCAAATCCTGCGCATCATGACCGAGACCGGGAAACCGCTCAGCGAACTCAAGCAGTGCCTCGCGAAGTATCCGCAGGCGCAGCGCAACCTGAACGTGCGCGAGAAGAAGCCGATCGAGGAACTGGCCGACGTCACGCGCCTGCTCGCCGAGACCGAGAAGGAGCTCGCCGGCGCCGGCCGCGTGCTCCTGCGCTACAGCGGCACCGAGCCGAAGATCCGCCTGCTCATCGAAGGCCGCGACGGCGACCGGATCAACGCGCAAGCCGACAAGATCGCGGGCGTGATTCAGGAACTGATCGGCGCCTAGCCGCGTGAACCTCTTCCTCACCGGGACGGACACAAACGTCGGCAAGACCTACGTCGCTTCCCTGCTCGTCCGCGCCTTGCGTACGGCGGGAAAGGACACGATCGGGCTGAAACCGATCTGCTGCGGCGAGCGCGACGATGTCGAAGCATTACACGGCGCCGCGGATGGCGCGGTGACTTTGAACGAAATCAACCCCGTGTGGCTGCGGACCCCGGCGGCGCCTTACACCGCGGCGATCATCGAGAACCGCGCGATCGACCTCGATCTAATCCGCGAGAGCTTCGGTCGGGCGCGGTGCGCGCACGAATCGCTCATCGTCGAAGGCGCGGGCGGCTGGCTCGTACCGATCACGCGCGATTACTTCGTCGCCGATTTGGCCCTCGAGTTTGGGCTGCCCGTGGCAATCGTCGTCGCGAACAAGCTCGGCGCGATCAACCACACGCTGCTCACCATCCGCGCCGTACAGGCCAGCGGGCTCGAATGCGCGGGGATCATCTTCAACAATCCCGTAGCACTCGATGATATCCCGACCACGACGAATCGCAGCGTGCTGGAAGAGATCTGCGGCGTGCCCGTGCTGGCGGAAGTCGGTTTCGGCCAGCGTGAATTGAAGCTCTGGGCTTAAAGCAGCGACTGAATCTCCGTGGAGCGCGCGGCGTGAGTCGCGTCGTCGATCACCGGGATGCGCGTCGGATCAGCGGAAAGTTCCGGAAGTTCGATCCACGAGCGACAGCCGCCGTATTTCGGCGAATCCGGGAAAACGAAGGGCACACTCAGCCGCTGGATGCGGACGCAGGCGACGCTGACGCCGGGTTGATCGTCCTGCCGGAAACGCTTTTCAATCTCGGCTTCGGTCCAGAGATGAAATGGCGCGAGCGCCTGCACCTTCGCCCAATCGGTGACATCGCGCGTCCACTCGACGTGCGCGGCGAGCGTGACGACGTGCTGGCCGTCAGCCCGCGACGCCGGGAGCGGCGTCGCGGCGGGAAGCCGGAGCTTGGTGACTTGCTCGTGGAAAAGCGTGGGGAAGAGCAGGAAATCGGCGTGCTTGAAGCGGAAGCCATCGCGTCCCTCGGCGATCCCGCCTTTGCGGATGATGAGGCTTTGCGCGCCACGGTCGAAGGCGTCGCAGATGAGGGTCCATTCTTTGAAGGCGAACATGGCGGCGGTAGAGGAGAAGAATTTGGCGGCTCAGGAAGTTGCGGCAGGGCGCGGAAACCACTTCCTAAATTCGCGCTCCTACTTCTTACTTTCCGCTCATGGCTTACAACATCGATTTGCACTGCCATTCGTTTTTCTCCGGCGATGGCGTGAGCAGCCCCGAAGCCCTGATCGCCGCCGCGCGGAAGAAGGGCCTGCACGGCTTTGCCCTGACCGATCACAACACGAGCGATGGCCTGCGCTACCTGCTCGATAAGGGGCTCGTGCGCGAAGACGGGCAACCGGTCGATGACTTCCTGATCATCCCTGGCGTTGAGGTCACGACTGCCGAAGGTCACCTTCTCTGCCTCGGTGTGATCCTGCCGTATCTCAAAGGCACGCCGGCGAAGGAGGTCTGCGAGTTGGTGCACAAGATGGGCGGCGTGGCGATTCCGCCGCATCCCTATGACCTTTTCCGCGCGGGAATCCGCCAGTCGGTGCTGGATACGCTGCCGATCGACGGGCTGGAGGTGTTCAACGCCGCGACGACGTTGAAGCGCTACAACCGGCAGGCCTTTGAGTATGCGACGATGAAGGGATTGCCGATGACCGCCGGGAGCGACGCGCACCACGAAGCGGCGATCGGCACGGCTTACACGATCCTGCACACGGAGGATTTTTCGGTGAAAGGGATCCTCGGACAGATCGGCAAGGGCACGGAACTCAACCAGTGCTACATGTCGCCGAAGGATGCGCTGCGGAAGACTTGGAACAACTGGCTGCGCTTGCGGAAGAAGCGCGTGCATGTTCCCGCGAATCGCGGCGGGGGCTAACGGACGGGTTCGCTCGTGGCCGGGTTCGTCTCAGCAGGCGGACACTTGAGCACATGGGGGCCGGGCATTTCCTGCACCGCGCCGACAGCCACGGCCATGACCCAATGCTCACCACCATCGCGCACGGCGGCGGGCAGTTCGAAGCGGAAGCCGTAGCGGCCGGTGCCGTAGCCTTTATCGAGCAAATCCTCGCGCAGCAGATTCGCGGTCACTTTGCCGATGACCCGGCCATCCATGGAAATCTCCACCAGCGCCGGCTCGTTGGGTTTCGCACGATCCCAGACGTAGCCGCTGATCTCGTGACACGTGAGCTTTTCCACGATCTCCTCGCGGAGCGGCATCTCGCGCGGCGCGAGGCGCCCGGAGAAAAGCAGCAGGCCGAACGCGATGGAGTGGAAGGTGAGGAGGATATTCACCCCCGTCCAAACGGGACCGCCGCTCAGCCAGTTGCGCGTCTTGTTCCAACGCGCGAACCAATCGTAACCCGAGAGCAGCGCCGCGTGATAGACGCCGTAGAGGAGGTAATACCACTCGGTGCCGTGCCATATGCCCATGAGGCCGAAGGTGAGGAAGAGCCCGAGATAGGACGCGGTGTGCTTGTTCTTGAACCACTTGCCTTTCGCCGCCGCGAGCAGGAAGCGCATGTAGATGTGGTCGCGAAACCAGAACGAGAGCGAGATGTGCCAGCGGTTCCAGAAGTCGCGGATATTGGGCGCGAGGAAGGGTTTGTTGAAATTCTCCGGCGTGCGCACGCCGAGCAGATGGCTGATGGAAATGGCGAACGCGCTATATCCCGCAAAATCGAAGAACAGGTAGAACGTGTAAGCGTACATGTAGCTCACCACGTTCCAGCCGCCGCCCTGCGCGACCGGGTCCATCCAGTGCGTGCGGATGAGCGCGGCGATGATGAACTTGTAAAGGAACCCGCGGAAGAGGCGCTGCACGGCGACATCGAGGTCGTCGAGAAACTCGGCGCGACTGCGCTGGCGCTGCCAATCCTGCGTGAAGCGGCGGAAGCGATCGATCGGGCCGGAGGAAACCGTCGGCAGGAAAAACAGAAACGCGAAGTAGGTGACCGGCGGGACGGCGGTGACGACGCGGTCTTTGATGCTGAAGATGACATCGAGCGCGCGGAACGAGACGTAGGAGATGCCGAGGAAACCGAAGGTCGTCTGCGGCGCGAGGTGGGGCAGGAATTTCGAAACCGCGAGCGGGAGCAACGCGAGGATGAGCGCGCCGGCAAAGGCGAACCTGCCCTTTACCCGGAGAAACCCAGCAGCGACGAGCCACTGGTAGATGACGTAGCCGAGCACGATCCACAGCTCGGAGACCTCGCGTCCCGGACGGATGGCGAGCGGCACATTAAACTGCAGGGCGAGAAACCCGATGATCACGACGAGCGACCAGCGGCTGTTCGCGCGACCGAACCAGCCGAGCAGAATCGTGGGGATGACCGCGTAGAGCAGCAGCCCGAAGTAGGTGAAATCGGCGAACGGTGTCACCGGAGCATCTCCGCGAGCTTCCGGCGATCCGCCTTGCCGTTGGGCGTCATCGGGAAGGCCGCAAGGAACCAGAATTTCCGCGGTACCATGTAGACGGGCAGCCGTTCGGCGAGTTGCTTTTTCAACGCGAGGCCGACTTCAAAGTCCGAACCCGCACCGCGCTCGCGCAGCACGACGCAACCCGCGAGCGAGTCCGGCTTGCCGCCTTTTTCCACGACGAGCACGACCGCGTCGGCGATCTGCGGCAGGCTGCGCAAGTGCGATTCAATGTCGCCGATTTCGATGCGGTAGCCGTGGAGCTTGATCTGCCCATCCATGCGACCCTCGAAAAAAATGAGTCCGGCGCGCGTGCGGCCCCAGTCGCCGGTGCGGTAGCCGCGCGTGCCATCGGCGGCGAAGAACGCTTTCTCCGTGAGGTCCGGGCGGCCGAGGTAACCGGGGCTGACATTCGGCCCGATGATGACGATCTCGCCGCGTCCGCCTTCCGGCACGGGCGCGCCGTCTTCGCCGCGAATCGGGATCGTCGTGCCGGGCATGGTGTAGCCGACGGGCAGCGGCGAATGTTGCGCGAGCACCTCACGCGTCACGCGGATCGAAGTCGTGGCGACAGTGGCTTCGGTGGGGCCGTAGGTGTTCCAGACTTCGGCGTCAGGGAAACGGTCGAGCAACTGCGCGGCGGTTTCATTCGCGAGCGTCTCGCCGCAGAAGAGGAATCGCCGGAGCTGCGGAAGCATCGCGGCGCCAAAGCTTTTTTCCACGAGGCACATCTGGGCGAAGGACGGCGTGGAGACCCATGTGGTGATGCCGGATGGCGCGAAGGCCTGATACAGCACCTTCGGATTCGCGATCGCCTCCTTCGTAATGCTGAAGAGCGTGCCGCCGTTTGCGAGGCTGAGGTAGAGGTCCATGACCGAGAGGTCGAAGGAGAACGGCGCTTGATTCAGGAAGGTCTCGGTCTGCTCCGGGAACTTCTGCTCACCATTCATCCAGAGGACAAATGCGGTCAGGCAATTCAGCGTGATGACCACGCCCTTCGGCTCGCCGGTGCTGCCGGAGGTGAAGATAATGTAGTAGGGATCCTCGCCGCGCACCGGCTGCGGATCGGCGACCACGCGCGGCGCCGCGAGGATGTCGCGCACGACGACCGGCGTCAGGGTCAGCGTGGCTTTCGCGTTTTCCACGATGCGCTCGGCGCGCTGGGTCGGGATGGAAGTATCAATCGGCACGTAAGGCCGCCCGCTTTTCACCACGCCGAGAAAAGCGACAAGCATCTCCGGCTCCTTGTGGCCGATCACGGCGACCGGTGTGCGATCTTCCCCGAGCCGCTCGGCGAGCCAATTCGCGAGGGCATCGGATTGCGTGCGGAGTTCGCCGTAGGTCAGCGTGCGGCCTTCGCTGAAGTGCGCCGCGCGGTCGGGCGCGACGTCGGCCCATTGATCGATCTGGCGAAGCAAGTCCACGGTCAGAAGCCTTGGTAAACGAACGGCGGCGCGGAGAAATCGCCGCGCCCGTAGAGGTAGATCAGTCCCGCGATGATCCCGAGATAATAGAGGACGAGGAGGGTCTGGCGGACCGCCGGTTTCTCGAAAAACCTCGGCACTTGCATGGCTAGCCGGCGATGCGCGACTCGAGATCGGCGATGATCAGGCGAGGCGTCGCCCACTTTTCGCGCTCAAACTCGGCCGGGGAAACATCGATGCCGAATTCCGCGGAGATGGCGACAATCAGATCAACGGTCTTCATCGAATCGAGGACCTGCGAATCGTAAAGCGGGAGGTCGAGATTGCGCTCCACTTCGTCGGTCTCGGCGACGGTCTTCAAGACTTCAAGCAGGCGGCTGGAGATGGTGGCAGTGGACATGGGGAAGGAGGGAAAGGTTCAGCGGACGGGCCGCGTGCGGGCCAATTAGTTCCAGCGGCAAAAGCTCGTCGAGTAGATTCCGCCGCGAGCCGGGGCCGCGGGGCCGGGTGACTCAATCCTCGCGCGCGTGGTAAAAATCATCGAGCGCCTTGTTGTAATGGAGCCAGCCCTGCGGGCTGAGGTGATCGAGGAAATCGACGAGGAAAACCGGGTCTTTTTGGTGGTCGCGGAAATCGAGCAGAGGCACGTCGTGTTGCTCCGCGAGGCCTTCCATGCGCTTCAAATACGCGGTGCGCGCCGCCGGGGAAACGCCGTAGACCTCGAGCCGGATATCCTCCACGGGCATGCTCAACAGCAGCGGATGAGCGCCGAGTTCGCGGAAAGTGCGCAGGAGCAGGTCGAGGTCGTTCCATTCCTTGGCCTTGCCGACTTTCTTGAGGAAGTTTTGCGTATTCACCTCGGTCGCCTGCGCGGTGAGTTTCGTCTTCCGCTTGGCGATTTCGCTGCGCTTCGCCTGGAGCGAGGTGTTGTTGACCGTGAACTGCGCGGCGCGTTTCACGAGGTCGTTCCAATTCAGCGCGCGCAAGCCGCGGCGCGCGGGTTCGTCGAGTTTCGCCTCTTCGGCGAGGATGTGCAGCGCGGCTTCAAAGTGATCCTGCACGCGACCGATGCCATTCTGCATTTGCCCGAGCGGCCAGACGGCGGCGTAGAGCGCATGATCGATCGCGCGACCACGGGCGAGGCGCTTCAGGGTGAATTCAAGCAGCCAGTGATTCTCGAGCGTCTTCGGGTAATCGAGCATCCGCTTGGCGATATCGCGCTTCAATCCGCCGCTGAGATCGTGCCCGAACGCGAACTCGTAAGCCTGGAGGTGCGAGAAGTTTCCTTCGTACCACTTCGGGTCGAACGACTCGGTGAAGAACCAACCGGGCGACATCGAGAACGCGACCTTCTTCCCGCGGATCTCCTCGCCCACCGCTGCGACCTTTTGCAGCACCGCCAGCGAAGTCGTGCCCGGCTGCCCCACGGGGAAGACGCGGAAGCCGGTCGGGTAATCCTGGAAAAATTGCGCCGCGTTGTTCGGCATTTCCTTGGCCAGCTCGGAGCTGCCGTAGAGCACGAGCAAGTCGGGCTGCGCGAGCGCCTGCTTTTGTAGGACCACGCCGTGGAGTTTGGCCTCCGAAAGGTCGGGCGCGAGGGCATGCACGTAGTGCTGCTCGATGCGGTCGCAGTAAAAAACGCCGGCTACCACGACGACAGCGGCGAGGACCAGCGCGCCGAGGGCTGCGGAGAGATGTTGTCTCTGGTTGGGGGATCCAGTCTTCACGAAGGGGTCGGCACATTGGGCGTTAAACAGTCCGTATTCAACCAAAATGATGGCCGCGCGGCGCCTCGATCGACTGAGCGGCGGTGCTCTGCCGCCGCCGTCCGGCGCGTCTCTACGCGAGGATCTTCTTCACCACTTCGCCACGCACATCGGTCAGGCGGAAGTCACGACCCTGGAACCGGTAGGTGAGCCGCTTGTGATCGATGCCGAGCAGGCGGAGCATCGTCGCGTGCAGGTCGTGGACTTCCACCACGTCCTCCACCGCGCTGTAGCCAAACTCGTCCGTCGCGCCATGCACGACGCCGCCTTTGATCCCGCCACCCGCGGCCCACATCGTGAAGCCCGCGATATGGTGATCGCGCCCGCTCCCCCCTTGGCTCATCGGCGTGCGCCCAAACTCCCCGCCCCACACGACCAGCGTGTCCTTGAGCATGTCGCGCTGCTTGAGATCCTTGATCAACGCCGCGCTCGCCCGATCCACCTCGGCGGCCTTGTAGGTGATGCCTTCCTTCACGCCGCCGTGGTGATCCCAGTCCTTGTGGTAAAGCTGGATGAAACGCACGCCGCGCTCGGCGAGCCGCCGCGCGAGCAGGCAGTTTGCGGCAAAACTCCCGTCGCCCGCCTTGCAGCCGTAAAGGTCGAAGACGTGCTCCGGTTCGCCCGCCGTGTCCATGAGCTCGGGCACGCTACCCTGCATCTGGAAAGCCATCTCGTATTGCGCAATGCGCGTGGCAATCTCGGGGTCTTCCACGATCTGGTTCGTCGCGCGGTTGATCGTATTCACGGCCTCGACCACATCGCCCTGCGCGGCGCGGCTCACGCCATTCGGGCTGGTGAGGTAAAGCACCGGGTCGCCCTTGCCGCGCAGATGCACGCCTTGGAAGCGACTCGGCAGAAAGCCCGAGTGCCACTGACGCGCGGCGATCGGCTGGTTCTGCCCGCCTTTGCCATTTGAAGTCAGCACGACAAAGCCCGGCAGATTTTCCGCCTCGCTGCCGAGCCCGTACGACACCCAGGAGCCCATCGACGGCCGCCCGGCGATGATCGTTCCCGTGTTCATGAACATGTGCGCCGGATCGTGATTGATGGCTTCCGTGGTCATCGACCGGATCAGGCAGATCTCGTCGATCACCGAGCCGAGTTCGGGAAACAGCTCGCAAATTTCCGTCCCGTTTTGCCCGAACTTCTTGAACTCAAGCTGCGGCCCGAAGCACTTCAGCTTCTGCCCCTGCAACTGCGCGATCTGCTTCCCCTTCGTCACCGACTCGGGCATCGGCTGGTCGTGCATTTCGCGCAGCTTCGGCTTCGGATCGAAAGTCTCCAGATGCGACGGCCCGCCCGCCATCGTCAGCCAGATCACGCGCTTCGCGGTGGGCGGAAAATGCGCCGGGCTGATCACGCCTTTCCACTGATCCGGCGCACTGCCGCTGGTCGCGGCGTGGAGCGCGGGATCGATCAACGAGCCGAGCGCGAGCGCGCCGAGGCCGCGCGAGGTGTGGCCGAGGAAAGCGCGGCGGGTGAGCTGCTGCGCGCGGAATTGCTGATGCTCGGAGGCGATATCCATGGTCAGGAACGGGTGATGGTTTCGTGCAGGTTGAGGATGACGCGCGCGACGTTCGTCCACGCGGCGAGTTCGCTGGCATTCACGTCCGCAGTCTGTGGCGCCTGGCCCGTCTTGATGAGTTGCTCCGCCGCCGCGCCGTCGCCGGCATAAAGCGCGAGGTGCTTGCCAAAGAGCGTCATCGTCACCTGCAATTCATCTGCCCGCGGGGCGCGCCCGAGCGCCTGGTGATACGCCCACGCGATCCGCTCCGCCGTGTCGCGGCCGCCTTCCTTCACGATCCGCGCGGCGAAAGCGCGGGCGGCTTCGACATAGGTCGGGTCGTTGAGCAGCGCGAGCGCCTGCTGCGGGATATTCGAGCGCACCCGCTCGGCGCAGCTTTCCTCCCGGCTCGGCGCGTCAAAGGCCACCATGCTCGGTTGCAGATACGAGCGCTGCCACCACGTGTAGAGCCCGCGACGCCACTGGTTTTCATTCGTGTCGTTCTGCCACTCGCGCGCCGGGAAGTTCAGATTCTCCCAGTAACCCGCGGGCTGATACGGCTTCACGCTCGGTCCACCGATCTTCGGCACGAGCAGTCCGGCGATGCTCAGCGCATTGTCGCGCACCAGCTCCGCATCGAGCCGGAAGCGCGATTGCCGCGCGAGTTCGCGGTTTTCAGGATCCCGCGCCAGCAGTTCCTTCGAGGCCGTCGAGACCTGCCGATACGTGTGGCTCGTCACGATGAGTCGCACCATGTGCTTCACGTCCCACCCACTGTCCATGAACTCCACCGCGAGCCAATCGAGCAGCGCGGGGTTCACCGGCGGCTCGCCCTGCGTGCCCACATCGTCGAGCACCTTGGAGAGGCCGACACCGAAGAATTGCTTCCACAGCCGGTTCACAAAGACGCGCGCGGTCAGCGGGTTGTCGCGCGCGACGAGCCACTGCGCGAGATCGAGCCGCGTCAGCTTGCGCCCGTCTTCAAATTTCGGCTGTGGCAGAAAATGCAGCAACGCCGGCTGCACCACCTCGCCGCTTTCATCCATCCAGTTGCCACGCGGCAAAATCCGCACCGTCCGCGGCTTATCACTCACGCTCACGAGGCACTTCGGCAGCGGGTTGTAGAAGGCATCGCGCTCCCGCTGCGCCACGGTCACGCCATCGATCTCCTTGCGAAAGAGCGCCGTCGCCTTGCTGCGGAAGTAATCGCGGATCGCATCCTTGTCTTTCGCGTTGCGATCCTTCGGCTCCTTCTTCAGTGCGTCCTGCGCCTTGCGCGCCGCCGTCTTGTCCACCTCAGCGGCCTTCGCGTCCTTCCGCAACTCGGGCAGTGTCGCTTCGAACAAACGCACATCCGCTTCCCACTGCTGCTGCGCCGCGTCGAGCTGCGGCGTCACGGTGGTGAGCTGCTTCTTCGCTTCCACGATCCCCCCATCGAGCTTCGCCAGTTGCGCCTCCTGCGCCGGCGGGACGACCAGCATCCCGTCCTCGCGTTTGCCGATCGACGCCTCCTTGATGTCCGCGAAAAACGCGCCCATCGCGTAGAAGTCGCGCGTCGTGACGGGGTCGTATTTGTGATCGTGGCACTGCGCGCAGCCGATGGTGTGACCCAGCCACACCGTGCCCACGGCGCGCACCCGATCGGTCAGCATCCGCGACTCGTAATCCTTGGCCTGCGCGCCGCCTTCTTCGGTCGAGAGCAGCAGCCGATTGAAAGCTGAGCCGACCTTCTGCTCCTGCGTGCTCTTCGGCAGCAAGTCGCCGGCCAGTTGCTCGATCGTGAATTGATCGAAGCGCTTGTTCTCGTTGAAGGCGCGGATCACATAGTCGCGATACGGCCAGACGTTGCGCGCGTTGTCCGAGTGATAACCGATGGTGTCGGCAAAACGCACAATATCGAGCCACGGAACCGCCATGCGCTCGCCGTAATGCGGGGAAGCGAGGAGCTTCGCCACCGCCGCTTCATAGGCGTCGGGCGTGCCCGTATTGGCCAGGGCATCGATCTCCTCCGGCTTCGGCGGCAGGCCGACGAGGTCGAAATTCACGCGCCGCACCAGCGTCTGCGCATCGGCTTGCGGTGAAGGTTTCAACCCGCGCTCCGCGAGCCGCGCCTGCACGAACGCGTCGATCGGATTCCGCACCGGTTGTCCGGAATCGCGCACCTCCGGCACGGCGGGTCGCGTCGGTTTGATGTAAGCCCAGTGCTCCTGATACTCCGCGCCCTGCTCGATCCATTTATCGAGAATCGCCTTCTGCCGCGCGGTCAGCGTCTTGCCGGATTTTCGCGGCGGCATCTGCTCGTCCCTATCCGTCGAGCGCAGCCGCAGATGCGCTTCGCTCGCCTTCAAATCACCCGGCACGATCGCCCGCACGCCATCGTTTTCCGCGAGCGCCCCTTCGCGCGTGTCGAAGCGCCGCCCGGCCTCGCGATGCTTCGGATCGAAGCCGTGGCACTTGAAACAGGTGTCCGAAAGAATCGGCCGCACGTCGCGGTTGAACTCGATCTTCGCGGGCAGCGGCTCCTCGGCCAAAGCCCAGCCGGTGCCGATCGCGAAGGTGAGGAGGAAAGCGGGGGATTTCACGCGGCGGAAGATGGCACACGCCGCCGCACCGACAAAGCGCGCCGCATTACGCAGTTGCGTAGAAGCGCGCCGCTCGCCTCTGAACCGACGGGTTCCTACGCTCCCGCGCCATCGAACCATCGCTAAGGTTCGCGCCCAATTTTGAATTCACCCCGCAGAACATGAAGTCGCCCGCCCTCTTTCCCCTCACCTTTGCCGCCCTCGCGCTCGCTGCTTCCGCGGAGACGAAGATCGACTTCAACCGCGACGTGCGGCCAATCCTCTCCGACAAATGCTTTGCCTGCCACGGCTTCGACCCGAAGAACCGCAAAGCCGACCGCCGACTCGACACGCCGGAGGGCGCACTCGCGGAGATCGAGGGCATCCGTGCGATCGTCCCGGGTTCGCTGGAAAAGAGCGACGCGTGGCAGCGGATCAACTCCACCGACAAGGACGAGGTGATGCCGACGCCCAAGTCGCACAAGACGCTGAACGCCGCAGAAAAGGACGTGCTCAAACGCTGGATCGAGCAAGGAGCGCACTATCAGAAACACTGGGCCTTTGAAGCACCGCAGCGTGCCGTGACGTCCGAGGTGAAGGACAAGGCGTGGGTGCGCAATCCCATCGATGGCTTCGTGCTCGCGCAGCTCGAAAGTGCGGGGCTGAAGCCGGCGCCGGAAGCCGATCGGCGCACGCTCGCGCGGCGGCTCTCGCTCGACCTCATCGGCCTTCCGCCGACGCCCGAACAGGTCGCGGCGTTTGTGAAAGACGAGGCGCCCGACGCTTACGAAAAATACGTCGCGAAACTCATGACCTCCCCGCAGTGGGGCGAACATCGCGGCCGCTACTGGCTCGACGCCGCGCGCTACGCCGACACGCACGGGCTGCACTTCGACAAATACCGCGAGATCTGGCCCTACCGCGATTGGGTCATCTCCGCCTTCAACCGCAACCAGCCCTTCGACCAGTTCACCGTCGAGCAGCTCGCCGGCGATCTTTTGCCCAAGCCGACGCGCGAGCAGCTCATCGCCACGGGCTTCCACCGCTGCAACGCGACGACGAACGAAGGCGGCACGATCGACGAGGAAAACATGGCGAACTACGCCACCGACCGCGTGACCACGACGTCATGGGTCTGGCTCGGGCTCACGGCGAATTGCGCGTCGTGCCACGACCACAAGTTCGATCCGATCACGCAGAAGGATTTTTACTCGATGGCCGCGTTTTTCCGGAACACCTCGCAGCCGCCGAAGGACGGCAACGTGAAGGATACGAAGCCGGTCATCTACCTCCCGAGCGACAAGGACGAAAAACGCTTTGCCGAATTGCCGGGCGAGATCACTTCCGGCAAGAAAGTGCTCGCCGAACGCCGAACGCCAGCCGCGAAGGACTTCGAGCAGTGGATCACCACCGCAAAGGCGGAGCAGGTGGAAGTCAGCCCGGATGCGCTCGCGCTGCGGCTGCCGCTGGAGGAAGGCGCGGGCGTGGATGTGAAGGCGGAGAGCTTCGAGCAGGAGGTGACGTTCAAGGCCGCAGGCCCGATCGAGTGGCACGAAGGCGGGAAGTTCGGCAACGCCCCGAAGTTCACCAACGGCGCGCATTTCCAACTCGGCGACCTTGCGGCAATCAATCACGACCAGCCCTTCTCGGTCGGCGCGTGGGTAAACGTCCCCGCGAATTTCAAGGAAGGCGCGATCGTCGCGCGCCTGGATGATCGCAAGGGGCTGCAAGGCTGGGAACTCTTTGCCCAAGCCAATAAGTTCGGTGCGCGGCTCGCGACCGCGCAGCCCGCGGCGCAGATCAATGTCGTTTCCAAAAACCCGACCGTGCGCGCGGGCATCTGGCAGCACGTGCTCGTGACCTACGACGGCTCGGGCACAGCCGCGGGCTTCCGCATCTTCATCGATGGCAAACCGCAGCCCGGCGTGACCACCGGCGCACCCTTGAAGACCTCCGCCGTCGCGGCGGTCCCGCTCCGCGTCGGCCAGCGCGAAACGAAGACGCGCTTCGAAGGCGGACGCGTCCAGGACGTGCGCGTCTATCTGCGCGAACTCACCACCGGCGAAGCGCGTTCGCTGCCCGACGAGCGCAACCTGCGCGCGGCTTTCGCAGCAGCGCCGGAAAAGCGCTCGCCCGCGCAGAAAGCATCGCTGCTCAATTTCTACATCGACAACCTCGACGGCCCGTCGATCGAGATGGCGTATCACATCGAAGCGCTCGAGGAGGAAGACCAGGCGATCCGCGACCGCTCGACCGTCTCGCACATCCAGGAAGAAAAAGCCGGCCCGGCGATGGCGGCGGTCCTCATCCGCGGCGCTTACGACAAGGAAGGCGAGCAGGTGGAAGCGGCGGCGTTCAGCGCGCTCAATCCGCTGCCCGCGAACGCGCCGAAAAACCGCCTCGGCCTCGCACAGTGGCTCGTCGCGCCGGAGAATCCGCTGGCCGCGCGCGTCACCGTAAACCGCTTCTGGCAGGAAATCTTCGGCACCGGCATCGTGAAGACCGCCGAGGATTTCGGCTCGCAAGGCGAGGTTCCTTCGCATCCCGCGCTGCTCGACTGGCTCGCGGTGGAGTTCCGCGAGTCGGGCTGGGATGTGAAGAAGCTCTTCACCCTGCTCGTGACATCCTCCGCCTATCGCCAGTCGGCGGTCACCACACCGCAGAAGCTCGAGAAGGACCCGCAAAACCGGCTGTTCTCGCGCGGTCCACGCTTCCGCATGGATGCCGAGATGGTGCGCGATTACGCGCTCGCGGCGAGCGGCACGCTTTCGCTGAAAATGGGCGGCCCGGGGACGCGGCCGTATCAGCCCGAGAACGTCTGGGAAGTCGTGGGCATGGGCACCGAGCGCTACGCGCAGGACAAGGGCGAGAACCTCTACCGGCGCACGGTTTACAACTTCTGGAAGCGCATGGCACCGCCCGCGAGCATGGAGGTTTTCAATGCCCCGTCGCGCGAAAGCTGCGTCGTCCGCCGCGAGCGCACGAACACGCCGCTGCAGGCGCTCGTCACACTCAATGATCCGCAATTCGTGGAAGCCGGGCGCCGCCTCGCCGAGGCCGCGATGAAGGAGAACGCCGATCAGTCGGCGGCGATTTCGCAGATCGCGGAGCGCGTGCTCCTGCGCCCACTCAAGCCGGCGGAAAACGAAGTCGTGAACAAGACGTTGCACGATCTCGAAGCCGACTTCGCCGCCCACGAAGACGCCGCCAAGGCCTACATCGCCATCGGTGAAACCAAGCCCGATCCCGCACTCCCCGCGCCACGTCTTGCCGCGCTCGCGATGATCGCCAGCCAGCTCCTGAATCTCGACGAAGCCCTCAACAAGTAAGCCCGCCATGAACTGCAACTCGCACCTTTTCCAGAACCTCACGGAGGCCGCAAAACTCGCACTCACGCGCCGCCAGTTCTTCGGCCGCGGCCGCAATGCGCTCGGCGCCGCCGCGCTCGGTTCGCTGCTCGGCGACGGCCTCACGCGGGCCTTCGCGAGCGACGCTGGCGGACTGCCAAACCTCCCGCATTTTCCGCCAAAGGCGAAGCGCGTGATCTACCTGCACATGGTCGGCGGGCCGTCGCAGATGGACCTCTACGATTACAAGCCGGAGATGGCGAAGATGTACGACAAGGATCTGCCCGACAGCATCCGGCAGGGCCAGCGGCTCACGACGATGACGAGCAAGCAGGCGCGGTTTCCGGTCGCGCCGTCGAAATACAAATTCGCGCAGGCCGGGCAGTGCGGGCTGTGGATGAATACCGAGCTGCTGCCGTGGACGGCGAAGTGCGTGGACGACATGGCCTTCATCCGCTCGATGCACACCGACGCGATTAATCACGAACCGGCGATTTGCGAAATGCAGACCGGCTCGCAAATCGGCGGTCGGCCGTGCATCGGCTCGTGGCTGAGCTACGGCCTCGGCTCGATGAACCAGAACCTGCCGACCTTCGTCGTGCTCGTGGCCAAGCCGACGAACAACGAACAGAACCAGGCCATCTCCGGGCGGCTCTGGTCGAGCGGCTTCATCCCCGGCGAACATTCCGGCGTGAGCTTCCGCAGCTCGGGCGACCCGATCCTTTTCATCAATAACCCGACCGGCGTGACGAAGGAAATGCGCCGCCGGCAGCTCGACGGCATCCGCGAGATGAATGAGATGACCTTCAAGGAAATCGGCGACCCCGAGACGCAGGTGCGCATTTCGCAATACGAGATGGCCTTCCGCATGCAGGCGAGCGTGCCGGAGCTCACCGACCTGAGCGGCGAACCGTCGGAAACCTTCGAGCTCTACGGCGAGGAAGCGCGCAAGCCGGGCAGCTTTGCCAACAGCGTGCTCATGGCCCGGCGGCTCACCGAGCGCGGCGTGCGTTTCGTGCAGATCTATCACAACAACTGGGACCACCACTCGAATGTTGGCGGGCGCATGCCCGACCAATGCCGCGATGTCGACCAGGCGTCCTACGCACTGATCAACGACCTCAAACAGCGCGGCATGTTCGAGGACACGCTGATCATCTGGGGCGGCGAATTTGGGCGCACGATTTACTCGCAAGGCGGCCTCACGACGACGAACTACGGCCGCGATCATCACCCGCGCTGCTTCACCATGTGGATGGCCGGCGGCGGGGTGAAGCCGGGCACGATCTACGGCGAAACCGACGACTTCTCCTACAACGTGGTGAAAGACCCGGTCCATGTGCACGACTTCCACGCTACGGTCCTCCACCTGCTCGGCCTCGACCACGAACGCTTCACCTACCGCGCCCAAGGCCTCGACTTCAAACTCACCGGCGTCGAACACGCGAAGGTGGTGAAAGCGCTGCTCGCGTAGGCGCAGTGTCGGGGGGAGGGCTCTGGCTGATCGGCAGAACGCTCGGGGCGAAAATGGGGTGGGAATCGCCCGCCCGTCGCGAACCTCGGCTTCCGGCACCTGCCGGTCAGGTCTTACGCATCAAAAAGATCCGGCGTCTCCTCGGCCACCCTCCCGGACCACTTCGGAACCGAGGAGGCCTCGAGGGCACCCGCCGTGCGTAGCTCGTCCGCAGTGATCATCGGGCCGGCGCAAATCTTCTCCAACACAGCGGCTTGCGGCGGCTCGAGTTCGACCAGCCAGCCGAGGACGTTCAGCACGTTGATCAGCTCGGTGGTGTATTCGGCGAGCCAGTGGTCGGGCTGGAGGAAGCCGAGCGGCGAGGGCGGGCGGCGGTCGCCGATGATCGGGCGCTCGCGGTCGCGCTTCCGGTAGCTGAACCATTGCAGCAGAACCTGCTTGCCGGAGACTTCGTAGCCCACACGGCGGGCGGGACATTCTCCACGTAGCCGGTGCCGATGAGCAGGCGTTGCTTGCCTGCAGCGTAATTAATCGAATCCGGCATCGCTTCCGGCGTCTGCGGGATCGAGCCATCTTTGGGAATGTGCGGGCGCTTTTCGGCGGGCAGGCGCGGAGGCTGGGCGGGGCGGCCGTGGTCGGGATCGGCCAGGCGTTCGCCGAAGGAATGCAGCCAGATGACGGTGCGACCGAGCGCGGCGGCTTCGGTAAAAGTGGCGGCGTCGGCGGTGAGAGGGAGGCGCAGGCCGGGCGTCGAGAGGTCGTCTTGAAAGCGCGCGGTGAAAGCCGGGTGCGCGGCCGTCGCGGCCACGTAGGCAAAAAAATCCTAGGCGCTCACGGCGCGGCTCAGGCGCTGCGCGAGGCAGGGCA
>JBBQYR010000009.1:0-58821 GCA_038208565.1 Chthoniobacterales bacterium | reverse complement strand
AGGGTTGGGTTCCCAGCTTCTGGAAGCCAGCGCTCATGACGATGTAGCTGGCCGAGTTGGTATAATTCATCGCCGAGGTGACTTTGGGATAACGGCGCAGACTCCAATAGTTGCCGGATTGCACAAAGACATACGCCTCCTTTCGGTAGCGGTAGCCGGTCACCGTGTAGCTGCCGGGCTTGGCTCCTTCCGGGATACCTTGGGTGGTCGTGATCACCACTCTCGACAGCGAGCCCACATTGCCGGCGGCTGTCACGGTCGCGACTTCCAGTTCGGGCCCTGTGGAAAGAGCGAGCGAAAAGCAGTCTCCCTGTTTCGGGGCAGCCACCCCGGCGGCGGCTGAAAATTCCACCATGAAACTCGTGGCCCCAGTTTGGATCTCGGTATCGGTTTGCCCGTTGGAGTTCTTGAAGACATACGGCCCGCCGAGCGAGTTTTTGAGCAAAACTCCGTCCGAAGTGGTGCCGGTGGCGAGCGCTCCATCCGGATTGATGAGCACAGGCGTGTCCTGAGCATAGCGGGCGAGTTCGCCCAAACGGTCCAGCACTTGCCGCGCGCGATAGTTGGAGACGTTCGTCACCACATTCTGGCTGGACAGCTTCAGTGTGCTGGTGAGCACGCTGAAGATCATCAGGCCGACCGAACTGACCAGAGCGATCGAAACCATCAACTCCGTGAGCGTGAAGCCGGAGGTGCTAGTCCGGTGATTTGTAAGTGAAGAGTTCATACGAGCGGTTTTTGCCGAGATACCGGTAGGTGATTGTGCATTGCACCGAACGGATGGCCGTGCCGCCAGCCAGCGTGGCGACTGTCCACTTGGCCGTGCCGGGGATGCTCCCCAAGCCGGTCAGATTGCTCCCCAGGTCGATCGCCTGAGTGGTCGTTCCTTCGGCCAGAATCGTCGGAATGACGGGCGGTAACGACTGCGGGGCATAGGCCGCCTGTGAGACTTGCTGGATCCTGGAGAGCGCTTCGGCTTTCGCCGCATTCGTCACTCTTGAGAGAGCGGCCTGCCGGTTGAGTTGCAAAAGGGCCTGCGTGACCGTCACCGCGCACATGACCAGCACGGCGACGGCGACCATGATTTCGACGAGGGTAAATCCCGCCTGACCCATGCCATGAGAAACGCGTTTGCACTTCGCAGATGGCCCCGGAGTGACCGGGCTTTTTCTACTAAAAACTGTGAGACGAGGTGCGGTAAACACGCAATACTAATAAGCATTATAGAGGCCATAATAACACTGAAACGGGGTTCATGATCACTCATCGCGTGTCGTGAAAAACACGACAGAACCGGACGCCGATAAGGGTGTTGGAGCGGTCTTGGGCCGCTAGTTGCCAGATCGAAAGACCGGCTCGGCGAGGTAAGCGGGGTCGGCCACGCCTTGGCGGTAGGCCTCCCGTGACTCCGGCGTGGAGTTCACCCGCAGGTTGCTGTAGCGGTTGTCGTCGTTTTGCCACCGTTCGTGCCAGTAGACGCAGGCCTTGATGTTCGGGTACTTCGCGTCGCGGATGAGGCGGAAGCCGTCGCGGATCCAGTCGGCTTTGCTGCCGAGTTGGGAAAACTCGCCGACGCCCCACTCGCAGATCATCACGGGCTTCGTCGCGTCGATGCGCCGGAGTTCCTCGTACGGCCAGTCGATTAGGGGAAAGAAAGGCGCCCATTCGTCGTCGGCGGTCTGCACGCCGTAGAGGCTGAAGCCGAGCCAGTCGCAATACTCCGGGCCGGGGTAGTAGTGCGCCGCGAGGTTCCACTCCTCCTGCGGGAGCGAGTAATTCATGAGGTGCAGCACCCACTGCACATTGGTCGCACCACGTGCGCGCACGCGATCGACGACGTGCCGATACGCTTTCTTGAAAGTCTCCGGCCCCTCGAAGCGTACGGGCTCGGTTCCGGGGATCGGCTGGTCGCCGCCGTAAAGTTTCCCGCTCCACGGAAACCATTCGCCGTTCATCTCATTGGCGAAGGACACGATCATCGGCCGGCCAAACTCACGCGCCTGCTCGCCCCACCGATCAATGTAGGCATCGTGTTCGCCGGCGATGATGCTGGTCAACGAATATTTGTCCGGCCCGCGTCCCTCGACGTAAGGCCGGTCCCACGGCGACCAGTAGATGAGCGGAACCGAACCGTGGTTGGCGATGAGGCGGACATTGGCCGCGGGAAAGGTCTGCTCGCCCCAGTAGCTGGAGCTGGCAACGATGGCCTGTCGTTTGCCGACCAGCTTTTCAAACGCCTCGATGCCTTCGATCGTGACGCCGTCTTCCTTTTCGCCCCAGTCCATGTAAGCGCCCGTGTAGATGCCGCGCTCGGGAATGAGCAATTTAGCATCTAGCATGTTGGATTTAGCATTGGTAACGCCCTCGGGCGCGCGATCACAAGCGACCAGCCCGAGCGCGCCAAGCGTCACGACTAACCGGGTCCACGCGCCAAATGCTAAATGCTCAATGCTCATTGCTAAATGCGTGCTGTGACGCTGGCCGTGCGTTCGAGTTTGCCCCACGTGACGAAGGCGCCCTTCAGCGCGCGGAAGATGGATTTCCAAATGACCCACGCGAGCAGGGGGCGATAGATGAACCGCATCGGCAGGATGAGCAGGGCCGTGCGCAGGCGTTCGCCTTCCAAGCGGCACGCAAGTCCGGCGAGGAAAAGGTCAAGGCCGAGGATGACCACAAACCAATACCAGATGCCCGCGGCGTGGCCGAAGATGAGCGAGTAGAGCAGGATGGCATCGACCAGCGGCGTCACCGCAACGAGCCCGATCTGCAGGAACCAGATATTTGGCAGGCTGAACCAACCGAGCGCGCCGAAGCGCGGATTGAAGACGAGATCGCGATGCTTCCACAGACACTGCATCGTGCCGAAGGCCCAGCGGAAGCGTTGCTTGGTGAGCGTCGCGAAAGTTTCGGGCGCTTCCGTCCACGCGACAGCATCGGGCGCGAAAGCGATGCGGTAGCCAAGGCGGTGGAGGGTGAGCGTGAGGTCGGTATCCTCGGCCAGCGTGTCGTCGGAAAATCCGCCCGCCGCTTCGATCGCGCTGCGGCGGATGGCACTGACCGCACCGGGGACCACGGTGATGCAGTTCCACTCCGTGTAGGCGCGCCGGTCGAGATTGAAGCCACAGATGTATTCGAGGCTCTGGCATTTCGCGACAAAGGTCCGCAGGTTGCCGACACGGGCGTTGCCGCTCACGGCGCCGACGAGCGGGTGAATCAGCGGCTGCACGATGGCGCGCAGCGTGCCGCGTTCAAAGTGTGTATCGGCGTCGAGGAAGACCACGATGCCGTGCCGCGACCGGGCGAGCGCGCGGCGTAACGCAACCGATTTGCCGCGGTTCGGCTGGCAGTGGAGCACGATGCGCGGGTCGGTGGCAGCGAGTCGCGAGACCTCCGCCGCGGTGTTGTCCGTCGAGCCGTCATCCGTTACGACGACTTCGATCTCGCCCTGGTAGTCGGTGTCCAGCACCGCTTGGAGCGTCTTCACGATCACTTTTCCCTCATTGTAGGCCGCGATGATGATCGAAAGGGGCGGGTGAAACTCTACGGGCACCGCCGCATCGGCCTGGCGGTGATGCCGCCGCGCGAGCCACGCCACGAGCAGCGTCCGCGCGACGACCAGGCCCGTGGAAAAAATCATGAACGCCCAGAAGAATTCCACGATGCCGCGCCACGTGCGAAAGCCCGTGCTGGCCACGATGCGCTCCCACCCGGACTTGGTCAGATCGACCGGCGGCATCAGCTCGTCGCGGGGGATGCGAAGCAGTTCGGAAAGCGACACGATGCGATCTCCGCGGGCCTGCAGGTAGTCGATGATTTGCGGCAGAGCGGCGACCGTCTGATCGCGGTCTCCGCCAGCGTCGTGAAGCAGGATGATGTTGCCGTCGCCGCGCTGATCCTTGACGCGCTGGACGATCTCCTCCGTCCCCGGTTCCGACCAATCCTGCGGGTCGATTTTTTCCAGCACGATGGTGTAACCGAGCTTCTCCTGCGCGAGCCGCAGCGGGGCGAGTTCGGCGATGTCGGTCGGATTGGAGTCAGCGTTGTAAGGCGGGCGGAAAAGTGTGGTGGAGTAGCCCGTAATGCTCTCGATCAGTCGCTCGGTCGCGGTGAGTTCCAGCTCCATCTGCCACTCGGACATGATCGCAAGATTGCGGTGCGAGTAGGTATGGTTCCCGATCTCGTGGCCCTCGCGCAGGATGCGCTCGACGAGTGCCGGATAATCCTCGCAGTTTTTCCCGACGACGAAGAACGCCGCCTTCACGCCGCGCTCGCGGAGGAGGTCGAGAATCTTGGGCGTCCACTCCGGATCAGGTCCGTCGTCGAAAGTGATCGCGACCTCGTGATAGCCGCCCGCGCCTTGATGGTAGAGGATCGGATAGGTAGCGAAGGAGGTGTAACTCGCACGCAGCATCCCGCTTTCCCCGAGCGTCACGGTGCGCGCACCGTCGTCGCGTGTGGCGTCCACGGTTACGATTTCTCCGCGACCGACATTGGTGATCGTGTCGCTCGACTTGATCTGTCCGAGAGCCTTGAGCGCCGCCACGGAGGGACGGCCTTTCATTTCCAGCACGTCCCAGATTTGCGGGTCCTCGGAGCCGAGTCGGCTGATCGCCACGCCGGCAAATTGCGAGGCGCGAACCGTCCAGAGCTGATTGTAGAAAGACACGGCGTCGAGAAAGCTCACGGTGTGATCGCCGCTGGGTTCGGAGTAGTCGTATTGCCCGTTGTAGCTCGGCGCGGTGACTTCCACTTTGTGCCCGGCATCATCCACGCCCGCGTAGCTCGCGCGGCTCATGGCGTCTTTGAAACTGATCGTCTCGGCTTTTTTTGTCGTGGTGTTCCAGTCGTAAGCGTAAGCGCCCAGCGCGCCGATCCACTGGTCGGGGTCCGCGTAGCGCCCGATGAATTTGATCCAGCCCTCCAGCCAGCGCTGCGAGGCGATGGGTCCCGGCGGGTCGCTCTCGGAATTTTCGTCGTGCAGCGCGAGGACGAAGTGATCGACGAAGGTCTCGAGCGCGGGACGATTGGACGTGACGCCGGGGAGCGCGCCCGGATCGCCGAGGATGGTGAAGGTCTTGAACTCCTCGCCGGGCGAAACGGTGAACCACAACTCCAGATCGGCGTCGTGCAAGGCGTCGGCGATCTGCGCGAGCAGATCGGAGTAGTTGTCGCGATAAGCGGGATCGACCTGCTGCCAGTCGATGAGCACGCCGCCCGCTTGCGCTTTGCGCAGTGCGCTCAAGAGTTCCCGGACGAAGCGGGCGCGTTTGTCCGATGAGCCGTTCGCGAGATTTTCCACGGCCTCGGGCTGCCAGATATTGCCCTGTAGATTTTGCAGGAGCGGGATGAGCGTGATGTTATGCGCGGCGGCGAAGGTGACCAGTCGCGGCTCGATATCGGTGATGAACTGGCTGTCCGTGCCGACGAGCGAAAACCATTCCGGGGTGAGGTGCGTGAGCGCGCCCGCGTGCTCTTCGAGCGAGGAGAGACTGTTCGGATCCCACTCGACGTAATATCCGAGCCGGATCTCGTTATTCGTGCCGGGCGTCTTGCCAAGTTGCCGCCGGATCCTCGCAAGCCGCTCCTGGGCGGGCTGTGACTGGTTGTAGTATTTTTCCCAGTTGATCGCGTTCGGATCGTCCTGCTCGGTTTTCTGGATCGCCGCATTGAGCTGCTTTTTTAACGGCACCACGGAGGCGGGCGTCTTCAACTCTGGGTGAATGAAGAGCGTGCGAAAAAACCAGACGACGCCGACCGCGGCAATCAGGCTCCAGAGTGCGAGCACACGCCGCAGGCGCGGCCAGCGGCGTCCGTGCGGATCGAGAAAGACAAACGGGCGATTGGGATCGCTCATGCGCCGTTTGATTCAGGGCCTGGTGCCCGTCGATTCATCCGGGGAAACGGAAAAACGCCGCGGCATTGGCCGACGTGCGGGCCGCAAGTGTCTCGAGCGGTTCCGAGCGCAGCTGGGCGATATATTCGGCGACGAGACGCGTGTGGGCGGGCTCGCAGCGTTTGCCACGGTGCGGAATGGGCGCGAGGAATGGGCAATCGGTCTCGACCATGAAAGCGTCGGCGTCGATCTGCTGCGCGGTGGCTTGCGCGTCGGCGGCGTTTTTGAAAGTGACGATGCCGGTGAACGAGACGAGGAAGCCGAGTGCGCGGAGTTCGGCGGCGTGAGCTGGCGATTTGCCGAAGCAATGGAAGACGGCGCGCAGTTTGCCGGAGTAGGGGCGTAGGATGGCGAGCGTGTCGTCCCAGGAATCGCGTTCGTGGATGACGACGTTCAGGCCGAGTTCGACGGCGAGGTCGAGCTGCTGCTCGAAGACGATGGCCTGCTGGGATTTGTTGGCGCCATCGGCGAGGAAGGCGTCGATGTCGCCCGGCGTTTCGTTGCCAAGTGCCGCGGGTGATTCGGCGGGACGCCGGGAGCTGGGGAGCCGGTGATAGTCGAGGCCGGTTTCGCCGAGCGCGACGACGCGCGGGTTCTGCGCGAGCGTCCGGAGTTCGTCGATGAAGCTGGTGTCGGCTTCGGCCGCGGAGTTTGGATGCACGCCGACCACGGCGAAGATCTGCGGACATTTTTCCGCGAGGGCGACGGCGCGGCGGCTGCCTTCGATACTCGTGCCGATCGTGATGATCCGCGTCACGCCGGCGGCGGCGGCGCGATCGAGGAGGGCGTCGAGGTCGTTGGCGAAATCGGGGAAGTCGAGGTGCGCGTGGGTGTCGATCAGCATCCGCGAAGCTACCACTGAATCACCGAGCTCGCCCAAGTAAGTCCGCCGCCGAAGACGACGAGCAGGATGTAGTCGCCTTCCTTCATCCGGCCCGTGCGATTGGCTTCATCGAGCGCGATGGCCACGGCGCCGGCGCTGGTGTTGCCGTAGCGGTCGAGATTGATCATGAAGCGCTCCATCGGCACTTTCATCCGATCGGCGATGGCTTCGATGATGCGCAGATTGGCCTGATGCGGGATGATGCACGCGAGGTCGGAGGCCTTGATATTGGCCTCGGCCAGGGCGCGGTTGGCGGCATCGAGCATCGAGATGACGGCGTGTTTGTAGGTCTCCTTGCCGTTCATCTTGATGCAGTTCAGGCGCTGGTCGGCGTTGTCCTTGGTGATCGGAAAACGCGATCCGCCGCCGGGGATGTAGAGGATGTCGGAGAGGCCACCGTCGCTCGCCATGTAGGTGGAGATGACGCCGTGGGTGCCGCCGCGATGCCGCAGAACCGCGGCTCCGGCACCGTCGCCGAAGAGCACGCAGGTGTTGCGATCGGTCCAATCGACGATGCTCGAAAGCTTCTCCGCGCCGATCACGAGGATGGTGTCGTAGGTGTGTGAGGTGATGAACTGCTGCGCGATCTCCAGCGCGTAGAGGAAGCCAGCGCAGGCCGCGCTGACATCGAAACACGCGGCGTGCTTTGCCCCGATCTTCGTTTGCACAAAGCATGCGGTGCTCGGGAAAAACATGTCGGGCGTGATCGTCGCGACGATGATGAGATCGATCTCGTCGGCGGTGATGCCAGCGTTTTCCATCGCGGAGAGCGCGGCTTTGGAAGCGAGGTCGCTCGTCGTTTCCCCTTCGGCCGCGATGCGGCGCTCGCGAATGCCGGTGCGCGTGGTGATCCACTCGTCGCTGGTTTCGACGGTCTTTTCCAGCTCGGCGTTGGTCAGGATTTTCTCCGGCAAATAACTGCCGGTGCCGATGATCGAGACGGTGCGCTTAGGCTGGCTGAGGCGAGGACGGGGCTGTGTCATGGGATCTTTGCACCGCCTCCACGATGTGGGGATTGAGTTGGTGCTGAATGGAGGAGCAGGCGGCGCGGAGGGCGTTTTTGACCGCGAATGGCGAACTGCCGCCGTGCGCAATGATGCAAAGGCCATCGACGCCGAGGAGCGGCATGCCGCCGTATTCGTCGGCGTTGGTCACGGCATGGACGGCCTTGAATCCCGGCTTGCAAAGCAGCGCGCCAGCTTTGCGGACGGGGTTGGCGAGCAACTCGCGTTTGAGCAGGCGGAAGATGCTTTTGGCCAGGGCCTCGCTGGTTTTCAGAACGATGTTGCCGGTGAAGCCGTCGGTGACGACGACATCGATATGGCCGCCGAAAAGATCGTGGCCCTCGACGTTGCCGCGGAAGTTCAGGCCGCTGCCGCGGAGCAAGCCGTGCGTGGCGAGGGTAATGGCGTTGCCTTTGAATTCCTCGGTGCCGTTGGATAGCAGACCGACGGTCGGGTTGGGGCGGCCGAGGATGAATTCGCAGTAGGCTGCGGCCATGAAGGCGTTGTCCTCCAAATGTTGCGGCGTCGGGTCGGGATTGGCGCCCGCGTCGCAGAGGACGAAATGTTTGCCGGTTTCCGTGGGCATCATGGCGACGATGGCCGGACGGTCGATGCCCGGGAGCATGCGCAGTTTGATGGTGCTCGCGGCCACGGCGGCCCCGGTATTGCCCGCGCTGACAATCGCCTCGGCGTCGCCGGATTTCACCAAATCCACGGCGCGGCTGACCGAGGAATCCTTCTTCCGGCGGAGCGCATCGATCCCGCTGTCGTGCATCTCCACGACTTGCGTGGTGTGAAGGATTTCGATCCGCGAATCGTTGCAGGCGTGTCGCTTGAGGAGCGCCTCAAGCTGCGGCGTGTCGCCGGTCAGGAAGAGCTTCGAGATGTGCGGATACTCGCGCAGCGCCAGCACGGCGCCTTCGACGAGCGGAGCCGGGCCGTCATCGTGGCCCATGGCGTCGAGCGCAATTTTCATCGGCGCATTTCGGGCGCGGACGGCGGATTGTGCAAGGGCAAAAAAGATCAGCCGCCCGCGCGGTGAAGCGGGGCGGCTGACAAAGGGAGCAACAGCTTTAGAGAGCCTCGATGGTCAGCACCTGGCGGCCTTTGTAGTAGCCGCAGGAAGGGCAGGCCCGATGTGAGGGGATCGCGCTGCCACACTGGCCGCACTTGTTGAGCTTGGCGGCATGAAAGCGGTTGGCGGCTTTGCGCGTGCGCAGCCGCATCTTGGACATCTTACGTTTTGGAACACCCATGGTGGATTTTTATTTAAGTTTGAGCTGATCCAACGCGCTCCACACTTTCGGCGGCTCGGCGAGAGGCTCGGCGCTTGCGGTTTTCGTCTCGTGAAAGACGCCGGGGCAGATTCTCTCGCCGTTCCAATCGCAATGCGGGTGGGGCGGAAGGGCGAGCACAATGTCCTCCCTCACCGGCTCTGTCAAGTCGACGCTTTCACGGTTTGTCAATTCCACCTGGCAGGCGAAAGCGGGCAGGCGCAGCGGGTAGCGGAAACGCTCCAGGCACTTCACGCATTCCAGCTCGAGATCGACGCCGACTTCGCCCGTGGCGAAGAATCCGCCTTCGCTCAGGCCGACATCGAGCGAATAATCCACGTCGCTCAGCGGGCGGATGCTCTCGTCTTTTAGATCAAGGAGATGGCTGCTTTCCGATCCCTCCACATGCAGGCCCTCGTCGGGAATTTTGTTCAGATGGACTTTCATAAAGACACCTTTCTTGGAAACGGACGGAAATGGGGGATCACCCGGCCCGTTGACGTTCAATAGAGCGGCGGATCGAAGCGCTGGCAACTCCCGGCGATATTCGCGGGTGTTGCCGGGGCGGTTGATTTTTATTTCCTGAGCTTCGCGCCGTGCAGGCGGGTCTGCAGCGCTTCGGCCACGCTGGCTGGGACGAAAGCGGTCACGTCGCCGCCGAGTCGCGCGATCTCCTTCACGATGCGCGAGCTGATGTAGGTGTATTTCTCCGCCGGCATCATGAAGATGGTTTCGATCTCCGGCTCCAACTTGCGGTTCATGAGGGCCATCTGAAACTCGAACTCGAAATCCGAGATCGCCCGCAGGCCGCGGACCACGGCGCTGGCTTGCTGCTGCCGGGCGAAGTCCACGAGCAATCCGTCGAAACGCTCGATACGGATATTCGGCACCGTGGCTGAGGCGTGCTGGATCAGCGCTACCCGTTCATCCACGGGAAAGAGGCTGGTTTTTTGCTCGTTGAAAGCGACGGCGACCACCACTTCGTCGAAAAGTTTTGCGGCCCGCTGGATCACGTCGAGGTGACCATTGGTGATGGGGTCGAAGCTTCCGGGGTAGATGGCGCGTCTCACGCCGCGCAAGCTGGCGCGCTCCCTGCCGGAACAGAAGCGCAATCTTCGCGCCAAGTTCCGTCCCGCGCCGAGCACCGCGTTTTACGGGGAAGAGGCGAGAGCGTGGCGGACGCAGGTGCAAATTTGGCGTTGTGATCGGGGCGGGCTCGGGTGAACTCCCACGCTCCATTCCTGCTCATGAACCCGCGCCTGCCTGCTTTCACCCCGCCACCCGGCTACGCCCGCATCCAGGTGGTGGGGAGTTTTGAAGAGCTGGTGACGACGCCTTTTGCGGGCGGCGTGAATGCGCTCTGCTGGCCGCGGCTGCTGTCGGGGGATTTCGGCGAAGTGGTGGCGCAGCTCGGCGTGGGTGAGGGGATCGTGACGCTCGATGACGCGCGGCTTCGGAAGCTGGCGCTGAGCGACGCGGGACGGGCGTCGGTGGAAGTGCTTCTCGCCGACCAGCAGCGGCTCCGGGAGATCGAGCGCGATCCGGTGCTGAATTGCATCCACGGCTACCCGCGTGACGAGGAGCCGGGGCCGGTGCGGACGGATGTCTTTTCCTTCCACGCCGACAGCGCGCCGGTGGAGGCCGATACCTGGCTTTGCACTTACCACGGGGCGGTCTCCGAAGGCCTGCGTAACGACGAGGCGCGGCGGCGCGTGGAGATTCCCGAAACCCGCGCGGAATTGCTGCGGCTCTTCGAGGGCGAAGACGACGCCGACTTCCGCGAATACCTGAGCGACCACTGCTACGACCTGCACTACGCACCGCTCCCGCAGGCGCGGCCTTTTTCCTTCGGCCTCGGGAATCTCTGGCGCCTCGCCGTGGACTGGCCCGGGAGCCCGGTCCCGCCCTGCATCCACCGCGCTCCCGATACGTCTCCCGGCGATCCGTCGCGGTTGCTGCTCATCAGTTGAAGCTCGCGTCGGTTCCCCGGTCGGTGTGAACGGATAACTTGTTGCGCGTCGCCGCTCCGTCTTTAACATCCCGCCTTTCATGTCTACCGCCATTCCATCCCGACCTCGCCAGATCGGCCAACGACGCACCTTTGCGATCGTCGCGAGCCAGTACAATAGCGAGTTCGTCAGCGGCCTCGTGGAGCATGCCCGGCGGGAACTGGAGGCGATCTCACCGAATTTCAGCATCAACATCTACGAAGTGCCCGGCGCCTACGAGATCCCGCTGGTCGTGCAGGAAATCGCGAGCAAAGGCGCGGTGGATGCGATCATCGCGCTCGGCGTGATCATCGCGGGTGAAACGGCGCACGCGTCGCTCATCGCCACGGCGATTACGAATTCCCTGCTCCAGATCAGCCTCGCGAATCGCGTGCCGGTCATTCACGAAGTGCTCCTCGTGCAGACGCCGGAACAGGCGCGAGCGCGCTGCCTCGAAGAGGAGATCAACCGCGGCACCGAAGCGGCGCGAGTCGCGGCGCAGATGGTGCAAACGATGAGTTCGCTGCGGAGTCTCCGCTGATTTTTTTCCCATGGGCAAACGACGCGAAGGCCGTGAAGCGGCCGTCCAGTATCTTTACCAACTCGACGTAAACGGCGACAAAACGCTGGGTGACAGCGCGGCCTTTTGGGCGCTGCATTCCGGACCCGGCAAGGCGGAGGTGACGGCGAAGACGCGCACTTTCGCCGAGCAACTCGCGAAGGGTGTGATGGAGCACCGCGACGACATCGATGCGCGGATCAAAAAATACACCGCCAACTATGAACTGCACCGGCTCGCGGTGGTGGACCGCAACATCCTGCGCGTGGCCATTTACGAGATGCTGCACTCGGCCGATGTAGCGCCGGTGGTGATCATCAATGAGGCGATCGAGATCGCGAAGAAGTTTGGCACCGATAAGTCGGGCGGGTTCGTGAATGGCATCCTCGATCGGATCAAGCAGGAACTCGGGCGGCCGTCGCGTGAGGCGGCCTCGCCGCTGAATCCCTAGGCGCAATGGCGTTCGGATTTTTCAAGTCGCTCATCCAGAAATTTTCCGGGAAACCGGTGGACTGGGATGAGCTGGAGGAAAGCCTCATCCGCGCCGATCTCGGCGTGCCGATGATGACGCGGATCATGAAGGAGCTACAGCCCCAGGGCGAGCAGCTCACGGCGGAGAGCGTGGTGAAGGTGGCGCGCGAGGAGATCGTGAAAGTGCTGCCGCGCGACAACCCGGTGCTGCGCCCGCTGGCTTCCAAGACGAAGGTCATCCTCGTGGTCGGCGTGAACGGCACGGGCAAGACGACCTCCACGGCGAAGCTCGCCGGTTTCCTCCAGCGCAAGGGCCACAGCGTCCTGCTCGCGGCGGCGGATACTTTTCGTGCGGCGGCGATCGAGCAGCTCACGGTCTGGGCCGACCGGCTCGGGATCGGCATCGTGAAAGGTCCATACAACTCCGACCCGGCGGCGCTGTGCTACGAGGCGTATCAGCGGGCCGATCGGGAGAATATCGAGTTTCTGATCTGCGACACCGCGGGCCGGCTGCACACGAAGGCGAACCTGATGGGCGAGCTGGCCAAGGTGAAGCGGGTGCTGGCCAAAGCCGATCCGCAGGCGCCGCACGAGACGTTGCTCGTGGTCGATGCGACGACGGGCGGCAACGCGTTGCAGCAGGCGAAGGAATTTCACGCCGCGACCGGGCTCACGGGGATCATCGTGACGAAGCTCGACGGCAGCGGGAAAGGCGGGTGCGTCGTAGCGATCCAGAACGAGCTGGGCATCCCGACGCGGTTCGTTGGCACGGGGGAGAAGATCGAGGATTTGGCGTTCTTCGAGAGCCGGGCGTTTGTGGAGCAGATGCTTTAGCGCGGTCGCGGCGGAGGAATCCAACCCGGGTGTCATCCTGAGCGAAGTCGAAGGATCTCCAATATCCTTCTTCCTCTGCCAGGTTGCTTCCATGGGCACCGTGCCCGGTTCGACACGCGGGTGAGGAAAGGCTGATGTCGGAGGTCCTTCGACTTCGCTCAGGATGACAGGAAGTGGGGAAGCGGAGCTTCACCACCGGGGCGCGCCGGCTACTTCAGCAGATCGAGGCAGAGTAACTCGCGGTTGTCGCGGAGATACAGGCGGCCATCGGCGTAAGCGGGATTGCACCACGTTTTGCCTGCGGCCTGGGTGCGGCTGATCTCGCGGTATTCCTTGGGATCAGCGGCGAAGAGCACGAGCTCGCCCGCGTCATTCAGCACGAGGATATTTTTGCCCATGACGAGAAATGCGGCCTCGGCGCGGCCGGCGTCGGTTTGCGCGAAGCCGGTCTTTTCCCACGCCAGCTCGCCGGTCGCGAGGTCGATGCAGACGAGGTTTTTCGCCGAGCCGAGGCTGTAAAGGTGATCGCCGACGACCACCGGGCTGGAGAAGTTGATGAGCATCTTCTTGTTCACCCAAGCCTCGCTCGGGGTGAGGCCCGCGCCGTCTTTCGCGACGCGCGTGGCGACGAGGCCGAGCTGGTGGGACGCGACGACGACGAGGTCTTTCCAGACGTTGGGCGTGGTGACGTTGCGGCCGAGGCGGGTCACGGCAGGCACGCGCCAGAGCAGTTTGCCCGTGGCGGGATCGAGCGCGATGAGCGCCTCCGCGGTGAAGCTGATGAACTGCCGCACGCCCGCGACCGTGGCGATGATCGGCGCCGCGTAGGCGGTCTGATCGTTCTCCGCTTTCCACACCACGTCGCCGGTCGCTTTCTTGAAAGCGACGATGCTTGCGCCGTTCGTGCTGCCAACTTGGACGATGATGTTTTCGCCATCGATGATCGGCGACCCGGAAGCGCCGTGGCGGCTCGCGCCCGCAGCGGTGCCTTTCTCCCCGATGTAGATCGCGCCGAAGTCATCCGCGAAATTCATTCGCCAGATGACCTTGCCGGTCGCCGCGTCGAGGCACTGGAACTCGCCTTTCGCCGATTGCACGAAGAGGCGAATACCGTCGGCGACGGGCGTGCAGCGTGGCCCGATGCCGAAGCCGTCCTGATGCGAGGAAAAGATCGTCGCGCGCCACAGTTCCTTGCCGGTGGCGGCGTCGAGCGCGTAGGCGGTTTCCTGCGCGTCCTGGTTATCGAGATGGAAGACGCGGCCGCCGCTCACGACAGGCGACGCGAAACCATCACCGACCGGCACGCGCCACAGCACCTTCGGCTCGGCGGGAAGTGTCGCGGGCACTTTCTCGCTCGCGGGCACCTCGCCGGTGCGCGCGGGGCCGCGCCATTGGGGCCAGTCGGCAGCGTGCAGCGAAATCGCGATGATCGGGAGGAGGAGCAGCGTGCGGAGTTTCATGGGAGGAAAAAGGAAAGCTCGCCGGGCGACGAGCGCGGCGAGCTTTCACAAAGGTCGTGCGAGCGACAAGGCGAACCTCGCGCTGCGGCTGGACGGAGCTTACTTCACCGTCACGAAGCCGACCTGCTTGGCGATCTTCTGGCCTTCGTCGCCGAGCGTGAAGTCGACGAACTTCTTCGCCTCATCCTTCGGTTCGCCGTTGGTGATGTAGAACGTCGGACGCGCATACGGCCAGGTTTTGGCGCGCACGGTTTCATCGGAAAGCTTGGCGCCATCGACGTCCACGACCCTGATGCCGGCGGCCTTGGTGTAGGCGAGGCCGACGTAGCCGATGCCGTTCGGGTTCTTGGCGACTTCCGCGGCGATCTGTTCGTTGCCGGCCATCTTCTGCGAACTGCCGACGTAATCGCGCTTCTTCATCGCGAGTTCCTTCCAGTCCGAGTAGGTGCCGGAGGAGGTGTTGCGGGTGTAGATGGAGATTTTGCCCGCCGCGCCGCCGACCGCGCTCCAGTCGGTGACGTCGCCGGTGAAAATCTGCTCGACCTGCTTTTTGGTCAGGTTCTTGAGCGGGCTCTTTTCATTCACGATGACCGCGAGGCCGTCGTAGGCGACAATGGTTTCCTTGAGATCGACGCCCTTGGCTTTGCCGGCGGAAACTTCCGTCGGCTTGGCGTGGCGGCTCGACATGCCGATCGCGGCGGTGCCGTCGATGATCGCGGTGATGCCCGTGGTGGAACCTTCGGCGGCGATTTCAAACGAGGTGTCCGGGTTCTTCGCCTTGTAGGCTTCAGCGAGCTGCGGGACGAGCTTTGCGCCGAGCGTGTCGGAGCCTTTGATGACGAGGTTGCCGGCGAAAGCGGAGGACGCCGCGAGGGCGAGCACCGCGGGGACGAGGAAGAGGTGATGAAGTTTCATAATAGGGTGTTGAGGATTGAACAGGGCTAAGCCGCATCTGACAACTCCCGGCGGGCCGCGTTACGTGACGATTTGGTGACACGGCTGGACTTGAGTCGTGCTTTGCGGATAGACACGCGCCATCATGTTTTCCCCACGTTGCTTCGTTTTCGCCGTCACGGTCTGTGCCAGTCTGCTCGCCATCTCGGAAGCGGGCACCATCTTCACCGTCGCGGGCACGGGCACGCCAGGCGCCTCGGGCGAGGGCGGACCGGCGACCGCGGCGCAGATCGATAATCCCTTCGGCGTCGTGCGCGGCCCGGATGGCGCGCTCTGGTTCACCCAGTACACCGGCCAGCGGATCAGCAAGGTGAACGCCGACGGCAAGCTGCAGAACGTTGCGGGCACGGGCAAGAAGGGCTACACCGGCGATGGCGGTCCGGCGCTGGAGGCGACCTTTAATCTCCCGCACGAGATCCGCTTTGATAAAGCGGGGAACTACTACATCGCCGACATGGCGAACCACGCGATCCGCCGGGTGGATGCGAAGACGCAGGTGATCACGACCTTTGCCGGTTCGGGCAAGCCCGGCTACAGCGGCGATGGTGGCCCCGCGGCGCAGGCGGAGCTGAAGCAGCCGCACAGCATCCAGTTCGATCCAGGCTACGAGCACCTCTACATCTGCGACATCGGCAACAACGTGATCCGGCGCGTGGATATGAAGACGGGCAAGATCAGCACGTTCGCCGGCACGGGCGTGGCGGGGAATACGCCTGACGCAGCGCCGATCGCGGGGACTCCCCTGAAGGGGCCGCGTTCGATCGACTTCGACGCGAAAGGCGATCTCTGGCTGGTCACGCGCGAGGGCAACCAGTTGTTCCGCTTCGACCTCAAGGCGGGTGTGATTCATCACGTCGCCGGCACGGGCAAGAAAGGCTTCACTGGGAACGGTGGACCGGCAAAGGAGGCGACGCTCTCCGGACCCAAGGGCGTGGCGATCGATGCGGCGGGCAACGCCTGGCTGGCCGACACCGAGAGCCACAGCGTCCGCATGGTCGAGGCGAAGACCGGCAAGCTGCTGCTCATGGCGGGCACCGGTGAAAAAGGCGACGGCCCGGACGGCGACCCGCTCGGCTGCAAGATGGCGCGACTGCACGGCATCTTCGTGGACAAGGATGGCGCGGTCTATATCGGCGACAGCGAGACGCACCGTGTCCGCGTGCTGCGGCCGTAGCACGGCCGGCGCAACTTTCACCCGCGCGGAGGAGTTGTGTTTTCATGCACCGTTCCCTCCTCCTCGTTGCCCTGCTGGCCTGCGCCGTCCATGCGCAGGAAATCACGATCGATTGGCAAAAAGCCCGCGCCCTGCACGAGCGAGCTTCGCGTGGTGAAAAGCTCTCGGATGAAGAGCAGAAATATTACGACGAAGCCAAACGCCAGCGGGCCAAAGGCGGCGATCAACCCCAGCGGCAACAACCGCCGCCACCAGCGCCGGAGAATCTCGTTCCGCTGACGGAACTCACCGGAACTTACCAAGGTCAGGATGGTGGTTTGTATGGTAAGGGCAAAAACGCACCGCCGCCCGAGCTGGCCGCGCGTTCGCAGAAATCGCTCGCGCAGATTCGGCCGCTGGATGGGGAGGGGAATCCAGCGGCCAGCGGTAAGGTCGCGCTGCTTTCCATCGGTATGTCGAATACGACGCAGGAATTCTCCACGTTCAAGCGTCTCGCCGACGCCGACCCGCGCAAGGCGGCGAGCGCGGTGATCGTGGACGGCGCGCAAGGCGGGCAGACCGCGCAAGTCTGGGCGACGATCGATCGACCGTGGGAAGAGGCGGCGCGGCGCATCAGCGCGGCCGGGTTGGTGCCCGCGCAGGTTCAGGCGCTCTGGATCAAGCAAGCCAACGCCGGCCCGAGCGCGGGCTGGCCTGCGGAGACCGACCGCTTGCGCGACGACATCCGCAAGGTCATCGCCCGAGCGCGCGAGAAGTTCCCAAACCTGCGCCTCGTCTTCCTCTCCAGCCGCATCTATGCGGGTTACGCCACGACCCGGCTGAATCCCGAACCGTATGCCTACGAAGGTGCGTTCGCGATGCGCGCGGTGATCCGCGATCAGCCCGCCGATGGCCCTGCGATCCTGTGGGGGCCGTATCTCTGGACCAACGGCGCCAAGGGCCGCGCGCTCGACGATTTCAAGTGGCTGCCCGAGGACTGCGGGACCGACGGCACGCACCCGTCGCCGAGCGGTCAGCAAAAAGTCGCGCGTCTGCTCCTCGACTTTTTCACTAAGAATCCCTATGCCCAACCGTGGTTTGTCCAGCGCCCATAACGGCGCGCGCCACCCAATGACTCCTCCCATGAAAAAGATCACCTCCCTCCTCTCGCTACTTTTGCTGAGCGCGTCGCTGCACGCCGCCGATCCCGTGATCGACTGGAAGCGCGCCGCCGAACTCTATCAACGCGAACAACGCGGCGACAAACTGTCCGCCGAGGAAAGCGCGTATCTTTTTGAAGCGCGCCGCCAGCGCACTCCCGCGAGCCAGCGCCCGCCTGCTCAAGCTTCCGTGGCCGTGGCGACGGCCGCCGTTGCCGCGGTGAGCGCACCGGCGACGGGATTCGACTGGCCGCAGTGGCGCGGGCCGGCTCGCGATGATCTTTCGAAAGAAACGGGTCTGCTCAAGGAATGGCCGGCAGATGGACCGAAGAAACTCTGGAGCTTCACCAATGCGGGCCACGGCTATGCGGCGTTCGCCGTGGTCGGTGACCGCGCTTACACACTCGGCACGCGCGATGGCTCCGAAGTCCTGATCGCGCTCGACGCCAGCAAAGGCACCGAAGCCTGGGTGGCCAAGCTCGGCACCGTCCTCGGCAACAAATGGGGCGACGGCCCGCGCGGCACGCCAACAGTGGATGGCGATCGCATCTACGCACTCGGCGGTGACGGCTCGCTCGTCGCGCTCCAACTCAAGGACGGCAAGGAACTCTGGCGCACGACGATGGCTTCGCTCGGCGGCAAGACACCGGGCTGGGGTTACACCGAGAGTGTGCTCGTCGATGGCGCGCAGGTGCTCGTCACGCCCGGCGGCCCGCAAGGCACGATGGCCGCGCTCGATAAGATGAGCGGCAAAGTGCTTTGGCAGACCAAGGATCTGACCGAAGGCGCGCATTATTCCTCGATCGTTCCCGCCGTGATCAACGGCCAGCCACAGTACGTGCAGCGCACGATGACCACCGTCTTCGGTGTTTCGCCGAAGGACGGCGCAGTGCTGTGGAAGCAGGCGTATCCCGGCAAGACCGCGGTCATTCCGACGCCCATCGTGAAAGGCAATCAGGTCTATGTCACCGCGGGCTACGGCGTGGGCAGCATGAGTTTCACGATCGAACCCGGCAACCAGGTGAAGATGGTTTTCGACGAAACTGCGGGCACGAATCGCGTGATGAAGAATCACCACGGCGGCGTGATCCTGCTCGGCGATCATCTCTACGGCTACAGCGACGGCGTGGGCTGGACGTGTCAGGATTTCAAAACCGGCGCGCTCGTCTGGTCGGAAAAGGGCAAGCTGAACAAAGGCGCGATCGCTTATGCCGATGGTCACTTCTACCTGCTCGAAGAAGGCAGCGGGACGGTCGTGCTGATCGAAGCCTCGCCGAAGGGCTATAACGAAAAGAGCCGCTTCAAGCTCGACCCGCAGACCACGATCCGCAGCCCGGATGGTCGCATCTGGACGCACCCGGTGATCGCCAATGGCCGCCTCTACCTGCGCGACCAGGACCTCATCCACTGCTACGCGCTGAAATAACGGCGCCCCGCGGCGTGCCTATTTTGCGCCGGACCTGTGGTCGGGCGTGAAGTGTTTTTCGAGCACGAGTTCCGTGCCTTCTTTCTTCAGGTTGTAGTCCACTTGATTGAAGGCGCGCTTGATCAAATGAATGCCGAGCCCGCCGGGCTGCACCAGATCGAGCGGTCGGCCTTGGAGCTTCGATGGATCGGCCTGCGCGCCGTAGTCGCGCAACCGGAACCGCACGCCGGCCTCGATGTATTCGCAGACGAGGCAGATGAGTTGGTTCGACTCGTGATGGTAGGCGTAGCGGATGACGTTCGTGCAGGCTTCATCGAGGCCGAGGATGATCAGGTCCTTTTCCGTGTCGGTGAATTCGACCGCCTTGAGAAACTGGCGCACGAAATCGCGGACGAGGCAGAGGTTCGCAGGATGGCTGGCAAATTCGATTTCGCGCTTCATTGAAAACCAAATACGAGGAGGGTCAGGTCGTCGTGGGGATCGGCTCCCTTGCGGTGGTTTAGTTCGCCCGCGCTCAGCGCGTCAACTACATCGGTGGCTCTGGCAAAGCGATTCGCCAGCAGTGCCTCCACGCCTTCCTTGTCGAGCGGGACGTCGTTGCGATCAAACGATTCGACGAGCCCATCGGTGTAAAGGACGAGCCACTCGTGCGGCTCCAGCTTGATCGTGTGGGAGCGGGCAGGCAGCTCCGGCAAAAGCCCGATCGGCGGCGCTCCGGCGATCTTCACTTCCTGGGCCTGGCCGCTCGGGCTCACGAGGAAAGGGTGGCAGTGCCCGGCGCTGCAGAGCTCGACCTGCCGCGTCGCCACATCGATCCGCCCGAGCATCGCGGTGATGAACATGCCGCGGATGGTGTGCCCGTTGAGCATGGCATTCCAACGCGCCAGCGCCGACACCGGCGAGAGTCCCGGCTTCACGATGAGCCGCAGGACGCTCAGAGCCTGCGCCATGAGCAGCGCCGCGGGCATGCCTTTGCCCGAGACATCGCCGACCACGAAGTAGATCTCGTCCGGCCCGAGCTCGAGCACGTCGTAGAAATCGCCGCCGACATTCAGCGCCGGTCGATAGGCCGCGGCGAATTGCACGTGATTGAGCTGCGGGAGCGTCTGCGGGAGAAAGCTCGCCTGGATCTCCTTCGCGAACGCGTACTCCTGCGTCACGCGCTGCTGCTCGCGCTGGCGGTCGATCGTGCGCAGCTTGTCGATCGCCGTGGCCGCGAGATTGCCGTAGGCACGGAAGACCTCGAGGTCGGTCTCGTCGAAGGTCTCGCGATCCGTCGGGTTGAGCACCTGGAGAACGCCGATATCGGTTTCGCCGCGGCGCATCGGCGCGCAAAGGATCGAGCGGGTGCGGAAGCCGGTCTTCTTGTCCGCAGCTGCGAAAAAGCGTGGATCGGCATACGCGTCCGCCACGAGCAAAGCCTCGCTGTTTTCCAGTACCCAGCCGGCGATGCCTTTACCGCGCGGCACGATGATCCTGGTCGACGGGGCGCCGGTTTGCGCCACCGTACCGCCGCTGGCGCACGCCAGCTCCAGTTCGCCATCGGCATTCACGAGGAAGAGCGACGCCGCCTCGACCTCCATGACGCGCCGCGCGACATCGAGAATGGCGGGGAGCAGTTCCTTCGACTCCGTGATGCCATTGATCAGCGAACTGACCTCGACCAGGCCCTTGTAAAATTTCAACTGGCGCTCGAGCAGTGCAGTGGAAAGCGACATCTCGCGTGACTTAATGAAGGAGGAACCGTCCGGAAGGAAGCGGAATTCCTGGCGGTGTCGCCGCGGATTCGCGCTGGAAAATTCTCCGACCCCGCCCCATCGTGAGGAATGATGAAAGTGCATTTCGCTCTCGGCCTTCTTTTTGCTGCTGCGGTATCCGTCGCCTCTGCGGCCGATACGGCGTATTCCGCGCTGCGTGTGGTCGGCAAGCGCGATGGCCCGGAAACGCTCAACCGCGTGCTCGAGCTGCGTGGCCGGGGCGGCAGCCCGCAGCCCGCCGTCTGGAAAGTGGTCGTCGACGAGCCGCGTTCGCGTGGCGGGGTGCGGGAGTTCGAAGTGCAGCGCGGGAAGATCATCGGCGAGCGGACGCCGACTTCGCGTGCCTCGACGAGCCCGCTGAATTTCAACCAGCTCAACCTCGACTCCGAGGGCGCCTTCACCATCGCCGATCAGGAGGCGCAGAAAGCCGGCATTGCTTTTGATCGCGTGGATTTCCTGCTCAAGGCTGGTACCGGCGGCGGCGCGCCCGTCTGGGAACTGGAGCTCTTCGACGGTCGCAATGGCCGCACCGGTTATGTGGCCATCGCTGCCGATAGCGGCACCGTCCTGCGCCGTGACATGGAGCGCACGCCACGCGGTCCGGCGTCCGACGACCGCGCCTATCTCGACGACCGCCGCGACCCGCCGCCGTCCCGCCCGCGCAACGATGGCGATGATGATCGCAACTACGACAGCGACCGCTCCGGTCCGGGAGGTTTGCCTGGCTTCGTCAACCGCGTGGGCCGCCACTTCCAGAAACGCGGCAAGCAGTTGGAGAATTTCTTTTCCGGCAAGTAGGGCGAACCCCATCCTCGGGGCTTGCAATCGCCCCGACCCATTCTTAGTTTTCCGCCCTCGCAAAGCCGGCGTGGCGAAATTGGCAGACGCGCTAGACTCAAAATCTTGTTCCCGCAAGGGAGTGTCGGTTCGACCCCGACCGCCGGTACTTTGCACCCTCTCTTCATCGGTTCGAGCTGAAAGTTGCGCCCCAGGAACCGCGCGCATTTTGCCACGAGGATTTTTCCCGGGCGTCATCTAAATGCCACGGAGGGCGGTGCATGTAAGGAGCCGGTCGCACCCGCGCCCGCCCCTGCATGTCCACGACACTCACCCCTTCCCGCCGCGCCGCCGTTCGTCCAACTTCCTATCGCGTGCGCCTCGCGACTAACCCGCAGGATTTGCAGGCTGCGCAGCGTCTGCGGTTCGCTGTTTTCAATCTGGAACTCGGTGAAGGCCTCGCGGCCTCGCATGCGCTGGGGCGGGACGAAGATGCCTTCGACGCCTTCTGCGATCACCTGCTGGTCGAGCGGGAGGATACCGGCGAGATCGTTGGCACTTACCGGCTGCAGACCGGTCAACTCGCGGCGGCGCATCTCGGCTACTACAGCGAGCAGGAGTTTGAGTTCGCGCCGTATGAGCCGCTGCGCTGCGAACTCGTCGAACTCGGCCGCGCCTGCGTTCACGGCGACCATCGCTCTTTCGGCGTGCTTGGCCTGCTCTGGCGTGGCATCGCGCAGTACGCCCGCGAACGCCGCGCCCGTTACCTGATCGGCTGCAGTTCGCTGACTTCGCAGGAGCCCGCCGTCGGCGCGGCAACGTTCGGCTTCTTCCAGCGCGAGGGTTTTCTGGCCGTGCCGCATTTGCTCACGCAGCCGACCGAAGCCTTCGTCTGCGCGATGGATCGTGTGGCCGAAGACTGCGCGCCCGCGCCGAAGTTGCTCCGCACTTATCTCTCGATCGGGGCGCGGATCTGCGGTCCGCCTGCGATCGATCGCGAATTCGGCACGATCGATTTTCTGACTTTGCTCGATCTGCAGTCGCTCACGGAAACGGCGCGCACCCATTTTGGGATCTAGCATGCTGGAAAATTCGATCGTCGCGCCGTCGGACAAAACCGCCGAGGAGGGAAGACGCTCTCCCGCGAGCTTCGCGCGCTCAGTCATGCGCAGTCTGGCCTTTGGCGCGGCGCTCGCGGTGGCGGCCCTTGCCTACCCCTTCCTGACCTGCGGGTTCCGAGCGGGCGCGCTCCATCGGCGCCGCGCGTGGTGGTTGCATCGGCTGTGCCGAGTGCTCACGCAAGTCGTCGGGCTGCGCGTGGGATCCAGTGGGCGGGTGATCGGCGCCGGCATGATCGTGAGCAATCACCTCAGCTACCTCGACATCGTGGCCTACAGCGCGCTGGCGCCGTGCGTTTTCGTCGCCAAGAAGGAGGTGCGCGACTGGCCGGTCTTCGGCTGGTTCGCGCGGATGGCGGGCACGGTCTTTGTCGATCGCGGGCGCCGCGCGGCCGTGGCGGGTGCCGGTGCGGAAATCGAGGAGGTGTTGCGGGCTGGAATTCCCGTCGTGTTATTTGCGGAAGGCACCAGCTCGGACGGTCGGCAGGTGCTGCCCTTTCGTTCTTCGCTGCTCGCTCCTGCGGCGCGCTCCTGTGAGCCGCTCACGCCCGCCGCGGTCTCGTACGATCTGGCCGACGGTTCGCCCGCGGAGGAAGTCTGCTATTGGGGCGAGATGACGTTGCTCCCGCATCTGCTCAATCTCTTCACCAAACGCCGGATCACCGCGCAGATTGCTTTTGGCGCCTCGGCTCCGGCGCCCCCGGATTGTTCGCGGATGCAACTCGCGCAGGACCTGCACGGCGTCGTGAGTCTCTTGCATGCGACTTTGCTGGACGGCAGTCCGATGCCGTAAGCGCCCGATTCACCTGAGTGCTCCCTTGCCAAGGGCGCGCCGGTTCTTGAGATTGTGCGGAGTTCCAGTCACTCCCCACTTAATGATCTCACCGGAGATTTTCTACCTGCACCTCCATGGCGAACAACGCGGCCCGTATAGCATCCCGCAGATCGATCATCTTTTGAATTCCGGCCTCATCGCCGAGGAGACGCTCTACTGGCGCGAAGGGCTCGACCAGTGGCAGCCCGTGACCAGCCTCATCACGCTGCGCCGCAAGGGAAGCCCGTGGGGCAAGCGCCTGATCGTGCTCGGCGTGTTGCTCGCCGTCGGCGCGGTTGGTTATTTTTTTGGCTCCATCGCCGTCGTCGGCTGGCGGGAAACGGATCAGCACGAATTCACGGAACGCGCGGCCTACTGGCGGGCGCGGGGCATCGTGCGCACGAATGCGCTGGCTCCGGGAACGCTGGTGCAGTTTCGCGATCTCGCCGGAGGTCAGGTGGAACTTCGCCCGCCGGATGCGGCGACCGTCACGCTGCGGGGCGAGATCTCGCTGGCGGAAGGCGAACACCGCGTCGTGGCCTGGCGCGTGCCGATGAAGTTTGACGCCGAGGCTCGCGAATGGAACGGCGGCCCGGCCACGGAGTTCACGCCATGAAACAAACCCTCGCCACTCTTCTGCTCGTCGGCGTGCTGACCGCAGCGGGCTGCAAAAGGCAGCCGAAGGTCGAATTGCCGCAGGCGGCTCCGTCCGAGGAGACGAAGAAACCGATCGTCTTTGTCGCGCCCGTGGAGACTAAACCTTACGAGGAAGGTTATCGGGTCGGTTACGATCTCGGTCGCGAGCAAGGGGCGCCGCAGGCCAAGCTGCCCGAATCGGCCGAGGTCGAGCGCCTGGCCCGCGAGCAGGCTTCCGAGCGGCCCGACCGCAACGAACGCTGGGAGCGTGGTTTCGCCGAAGGATACGTCGATGGCTTCCGCAAAGTCGTGACCGGCCAGAAATAATCCGCCACAAACTCGCCCTTCATGTTTCCCCTCCGCTTCTTCCTACTTTCTTGCGCGCTGCTCCTCGCGGCGGCGCCTGTCTCGATTTTTGCCCAAGCCACAGTGAGCCCCGCGGAGTCCGAGGCGCAGAAATGCGAAGACCGCATCGCCAGCGTGCGGCGCGATGTGCTCAGCAAATACGAGGACTCGCTCAGCGAGTTGCAACTCACCATGCAAAAGGCCGCCGACCTCGAAGGCTCACTAGCCGTCCGTTCCGAGCGCCAGCGCGTGAAGAACGACCATTCGTTGAGCGAAAAGGATTACGTGACCGAGCCGAAAGCGCTCCGAGCTTTGCAGACGCAATCCGTGACGAAGATGCGCGAACTGATCGGCGCCCTCGTGCAGGACACCTTGCCGCGGCTCGTCGAGTTCAAGAAATCGCTGACCGTCGCTGGCAAACTCGACGAAGCGGTGGCGGTGCGCCTGGCGATTGAGCGTTTGCAAAATGATCACGTCCCGCTCGTGCGCGCCGATACGACTTCCATCGTGCCGGCCGAGACGCTGCTCCTCGCATACGCCGGCGACCGGGCGCGCGCCGACAAGACTTACAAGGGGCAGAAGATCAACGTGCGCGGAGTCTTCGGCGGCCACCGGCAGGACCCGGCGGATACGAAGTTCAACCAAATCTTTCTCACCGGCGGCAGCGGCAGCGGCTGGGTGCAGTGCTCGTTTTCGGCCAGCGAATACCGCTTTCGCGACGAAAAGAATGCTTTCGGCGTGGTCAGCCTCGTCATCACGACGAAAGACGGCGACAGCACAGTGCGCCTGCAAAAAGGGCAGATGGTTGAGGTCCGCGGGGTGTGCGGCGGGCTCGATGAAGTCGTCCGCCTCGACCGCTGCGAACTGCCAAAGTTGTAGCCGCGGCTAGAACGTGTGGATGAACAGGCCGGAGCGCAGCTTCGGCTCAAACCACGTGCTCTTCGGCGGCATGATCTGATTCGCGTCGGCGATGGCCATGAGCTGCTCGACGGTCGTCGGATACATCGAGAAGGCGACCGCGGCTTTGCCGGAATCGACCAACTTCACGAGTTCATCGGTGCCGCGGATGCCACCGATGAAGTCGATGCGTTTGCTGGTGCGTGGGTCCTCGATGCCGAGGATCGGCGCGAGCAGGCGATCCTGCAGGCCGGTCACGTCGAGCTGCGAGATCGGATCGGCGTCGGTCGGCGGTTGCCACGCGAGATCGGACCACACGCCATCGAGATACATGCGGATTTCGCCGGGCTTCTGCGGGGTGGGGGAGCCGTTGGTCGTCACTGTGAAACCTTTTCTGACCGCGTCGAGGAACGCCTCCTTGCTGTGGCCGTTGAGGTCTTTCACCGCGCGGTTGTAAGGCAGGATCTGGAGTTGGCTCGCGGGAAAGAGGACGGCGAGGAACCAGTTGTAATCCTCGGTGCCGGTGTGCGCCGGATTCGCCTCGCGCCGCTCGCGGCCGACGCGTGCCGCGCTGGCGGTGCGGTGATGCCCGTCGGCGACATACGACACCGGCACTTGTGCAAAGGCTTTCACCACCTCCGCGCCACCGGCGATGCGCCAGATGGTGTGCTGGATGCCATCGGGCGCGAGGAAGTCGTAGAGCGGCGCGCTGCGGCGGGTGTCATCGACGAGCGTATCGAGCGCCGCGGAGTCGCGATAGGTTAGGAAAACCGGGCCGGTGTTCGCGCTGATCGTGCCGATCAGCCGCGTGCGATCGTTCTCTTTGTCCGGGCGCGTCTTCTCGTGCTTCTTGATGAGATCCTGCTCGTAATCCTCGATGTGGCACACTGCGGCGATACCCGCCTGCACATGGCTGCCCATGCGCTGCTGGTAGACGTAAACGCACGGTTCGTTCTCGCGAACCAGCGCGCCTTCTTCCTGCAGAGCGAGGAAGTTTTCCTGCGCCCGCGCATAGACGGCGTCCGAGTAGGGATCGGTCGAAGCCGGCAGATCGATCTCCGCACGGTCCACATGGAGCAGGCTCTGCGGGTGCCCGGCGGCGAGCGCGGCGGATTCCTCGCGATCCACGACATCGTAAGGCACGCACGCGACTTCAGCGACGAGCGGGACGGTGGGGCGGAGACCTTGGAAAGCTTTGATGCGGAGCATAGGGAGGGAGAGGAAAGGGGATGCGCGGGGGTTGAGCAAGTGCGCAGTTCCCAGTGCCAGGCAAAGTCCGGTTTCAGCCACGGATCAACACGGATATTCACGGATGGTGGCTGGAACATCCGTGTTTCATCCGTGTTCATCCGTGGCCGAAAATCCAACCGCACGCCCGGAGTTCCGCCAGCGTTCTAAGTATTTGCGCCGACTTCCGCCTGCTCGTGGAAAAGTTGCCGGATCACTTCCTCGACCGGCGGTTCCTCCACGTTCAAGTCGGTGACGCGGCAGGCGGTGAGCACCTCGCGGCACACGTCCGCCACTTTCGCCCGTGGCACTTTCAGTCGCACACTCCCGGGCGTCTGCTCCAGCACCTCGCCGAGCCGCGCGAAGTCGCACTCGACGCCCTGCGCGAACGACAGCCCGACGATCTTGTGCGTGGCGAAGCGGTCGATGATCGCGCTCAGCGGCCCGTCGAAGAATTGTTTGCCGTGATCGATGATGATGACCCGCTCGCACAGCGCCTCGATGTCCTGCATGTAGTGGCTGGTGAGCATCGTCACGATCTTCCGCTCGCCGTTGTAGTGCTGGAGAAACTCGCGGACCTTCTTTTGTGAAGTCACGTCCAGTCCGATCGTCGGTTCATCGAGGAAAAGCACCCGCGGCGAATGGAGCAGCGCGGCGATCAGCTCCATCTTCATCCGCTCGCCGAGCGAAAGCTCGCGCACCATCACGTCCAGCTTGTCCCGGCAATCCAGCAGCGCCGTCAATTCGTCCACGATCCGCGTGAAGGCCGCGCGCTCGATCCCGTAGATTGCGCGATTCAGCTCCAGCGATTCGCGCGCCGGCAGGTCCCACCAGAGCGCGTTCTTTTGCCCGAGCAGCAGCGAGAACTGCCGCTTGAACGCGTCCTTCCGTTCCCACGGCACATAGCCGAGCACGCGTGCCTCGCCGCTCGTCGGATTGAGCAGCCCGGAGAGCATCTTGAGCACCGTCGTCTTGCCCGCGCCATTCGGTCCGAGGAAGCCGACGAACTCACCTTCCTCGATGGAAAACGACACGCCATCGGCGGCGCGCACTTCCTCGTATTCGCGATGCCCGAGCCCCTTGATCGCGCCCCACAATCCCGGCGCCTTTTTGTAGGTGCGGTAAACTTTGGTCAGACCTTTCGACTCGATGGCGCTCATGCGGGCGGCGACTGTGCCCCACACGCGCCCGCGACGCAAACTTCGCGACACGCGGTCAGACGGAGCGAGGCGGGCCTTGTAGGGCAGGCGCTCCGCCTGCCACTTCACGGAAAATTGTCATCCTGAGCAAAGTCGAAGGATCTCCCATAATCCTGCCGCGGCATCAAACGCGGGACCGCAGTCTGACCGCCATGCGAGTGAGGAAAGGCGGATGTCGGAGATCCTTCGACTGCGTTCCGTCCCGCCTGCGCCCACGGCGGAACTTCGCTCAGGATGACAGCGTTTGGTGATTAGCTAACGCGGTGCTTCCACCGAGCGCCCGCTCTCCACCATCTCCTTGAAGCGCACCAGATTCCGCTGCAGCCGATCCTCCACCTGCACCTGATTGTGCCAGCCCGTTTCCGGGTTATAGCGCATCTTCAGCGTCACTTCGGTGAGCCCGCCGCCGGCATTTTGAAAACACGCCACGCCGGAGCAGTCCGGCCCTTCCAGCGTGCGCCACGCCATGCGCCGCTCCGGAATTTTTAGCGTCAGTTCGCAGAGCGAGAGGTAATGCAACCCATCGTTCTCCGACTTGAGGCTGAACTTTTTGTCGTCCAGCCAGCGGATCTCTCGCACGCCTTCCATAAAGGACGGGAAATCCTCGACCCGGTTCCAACGCATGAACACCTCGGCGATCGGCGCCTGCACGAGCACCGATTTTCCGAGGACGACGATGGGACTGGAAGGTGACGAGGAAGCCTCAGACATGGGATGCAATGTTGTCGCCAATGAACGACAAGGCCCCGGTCGGGACAACTGCTTTCTTCAACCACCGGGCCACTCCCGCCCCGCAACCCGCCTCCCACCTTATCCCTCCTCCCAGTCTCCGCGTCTCCGCGCCTCCGTGGTTAAAAGTTCAGAGCCGCATCACGCAGTAGCCGAAATCCATCGTCCGCCCCTCGGGCGACTCCGCGACCTTCACCGAGGGCGCGAGCGGATAGATCTGTCGGCGATTGTCCTGCGGGTCGCGCCCCGCCACGAGCAGCCCGGACTTCACCAGCGCATCGAGATGCTTGCGGGTATTGTCAAAGCTCCGGCCGATGGCCCCGGCGAGCGCCGGACCATTCCGCGACTGGCCATCGAAAAGCGCCGCGAGCACCGCGCTCCGGCAGGAGTCGTTCAACGCGGCGTAAACCGTATCCGCAGGAATGATCCGAGGCGTGACCGGCACTGTGGGGAGAGAAGCGGGCTCACGCATAGGCGTGGAGATTGCCAAAACCGGCGGGCCTTGGCAATTCCCGAGCCTCCTCACTGGTCAGCCCGGAAGCGGAGGACCTTTCCGGCAGTTCCAAGCTGGAACGGACGTGCCGACATCCACCCGAGGGAGACTCCGAGATGGAAAACTCCGGCCTGCATTCACGCCCTAAAGCCTCCTTCCCGCTGTGAGGAGTCAGGCTCCGGCCTGTCGGAACTCCGGGCGGACAAAATCCGCTCTCCCGTCGAGGAGACCGGACCGCTGGGTCAGCCCTCCCGCCCTTGTGGCCGTCACCCGGAGCGCGCCGCCGGAGAAAACCGCTTCCGTGCGCCCGGACGTTCGCCTAAAAATCCCGCATGCACTTGCGGTCCCCCGGTAAAATCCCCGGCCTTTCGCCGAATTCGGAGTTAGGCCCATAGCCACGCGCCTTTGCATGCCGATGTTCTAACAGTCCGAGCACCAGCGCTCAACTACTACGTCCTGCGAGACGCATCAGGACTGTATTTGCTCGACGCTGGATTTATTGGCGGGCGCTTCCTTTTGCGCCGCGCCCTTCGCGAGCGCGGCTGGGAGCGCGAGACCATTCGCGGTGTCATCGTAACTCACGGCCACCTCGACCACATCCTCAACGTCGCCACGATTGCACGCGAGTCGGGCGCATGGATCGCAGCACCACGTCTCGACGCTGACCATTATTCCGGCCATCCGCACTATCGCGGTTGGGCACGAGTCACCGGTTGCCTCGAGAGCATCGGCAGACCCGTCCTATCCTTCCGCCCGTTCGTTCCCGATCGCTGGCTCGACGACGGCGACTTCATCGAGGTCTGGCACGGCTTGCGAGCAGTTCATCTACCCGGCCACACGCACGGACACATGGGCTTCTATTGCGAGCGTCTCAGGCTCTTGTTCAGTGCCGACCTTTTCGCCAGCTATCGCGGCATCGCTCACTTTCCACCCGACATCTTCAACTCCGCGCCCGAGCTACTACCGCAGAGCGCGGCTACGGCGTTGACATTTGACCTCGCCGGAGTCATCCCCAACCATTGCGACCGTGCCAGCCCCGAAGAACATTTACAGAGGCTTCGCCGACTACAACGCGAGTCCGAATGGGCCTAGGTGGAGGCAAGGCTGGTGTGTCCTTTTTAATTCACCACCAATCGGTTCCCATTCGGTGGCGCTTTTCCACCTGCATCGTTCCGGCTGAGAGCGTGTTGGAAAAGTCTGCCCTGGGATCTTTGTCGGGCGTTTCTGGGAAACGTCGCGGCTGGTGACTGCCTAGACCGCTGCGCTCCGACGTCTGCCCCAGACGCCGTACCGCCCGCCGCAGCCGCCCCGCCGCTGAAACCCCGGCGGCCTTCGCGGGGGGCCGATACACTCAGGAGCGGGAGCGCGAACGATTCGGTGGTTACTATGAGCACCAACTCCCAACATATCTCGCTCCTCAACGACCTGATCGAAACGCTGAAAGACGGTCAGTCAGGATTCAAGGCAGCCGCCGACGACATCGATTCCCACGAACTGCGGACGTTGTTCCACGGTTTCATCCTCCAGCGCTCGAAATTCTCCGGCGAACTCCAGGCGCTGGCCCAATCGCTGGGCGAAAGCGATCCGCAGGCGACCGGTTCGGTTTCGGGCGCGTTGCACCGCGGCTGGATCGACCTGAAGGCGGCCCTGACCAGCAAGGACGAGCACGCGATCCTCGCTGAGTGCGAGCGCGGCGAAGACTCGGCGGTGGCGCATTACCGCGAGGCGCTGGATTCCCAGGATCTGCCGGCCAATGTGCGCGAGGTGATCGCCAACCAGTTCGTAGAGATCAAGGCCGCGCACGATCAGGTGCGCGATCTGCGCGACGCCGTAGTGGCGAAGTAATCTTCGCTCCCAACCCCATCTCCCGTAAGCCCAAGTGCGGCCGCATCAGCAATGGTGCGGCCGTGCTGCGTCCGGTGGTGCGGGAAGCGCGATTGACCACCCGGTGGCTGGCACGTAGGCTCGCCGCCCTTTTCCCAAAGACGCGATGAGCACCAACTACAAAGACACCCTGCACCTGCCCAAGACGGATTTCCCGATGAAGGCGGACCTCATTCAGCGCGAACCGGCGCGGCTGGCGCAATGGGAAGCGGACGGGCTTTACGAGAGCATTCAGGAAGCGCGGAAGGATGCGCCGCTTTTCGTGCTGCACGACGGGCCGCCTTTTGCCAATGGCGATGTCCACATGGGCACGGCGCTGAACAAGGTGCTCAAGGATTTGATCGTGAAGTCGAAGACGATGGCCGGATTCCGTGCGCCGTTTGTGCCGGGCTGGGACTGCCACGGGCTGCCGATCGAGTTCAAGGTCGTGAAGGAATCGCGCGGGCTTTCGCCAGTCGAGGTGCGGCAGAAGAGCGAGGCGTATGCGCGCAAGTTCATCGACATCCAGCGCGGGCAGTTCAAGCGGCTCGGCGTGTTTGGCGACTGGGCGAATCCGTATCTCACGCTCGATCCCAGCTACGAGGCGGAGATCATCCGGGCGTTTGCCAAGTTCGTGGAGAAGGGGCTCGTCTATCAGTCGAAGAAGCCCGTGTATTGGAGCACGGGCGCGCAGACCGCGCTGGCCGAGGCCGAGGTGGAATACGCTGATCGCACGGACCCGGCGATCTACGTGAAGTTTCCGATCGTGACTGGCGAACTCGCAGGCAAGGCCAACATGGTGATCTGGACGACGACGCCGTGGACGCTTCCCGCGAACGTGGCGATCGCAGTCGCGGCGAAGCAGGAATACGTGCTCGCGACGCTCGGCCGCGATGGCTGGGCCGAAGATTTCTTCATCGCGCGGCCGCTGCTGGAGGCGTTCGTGCGCGAGACGGAGCTGACGGTTTTCGGTGAAGTAGCGACGGTGAAAGGGGAACAGCTCGCGGGTCTCGAAGCGCAGCACCCGTTCCTCGGCCGCACCTCGCGTGTGATCACCGCGGACTTCGTGACGATGGACACCGGCACCGGTCAGGTGCATGTCGCGCCGGGGCATGGCGCGGACGATTACATCGCCGGCAAACAGCACGGGCTGCCGATCCTTTCGCCGGTGGACGACGCGGGCAAGCTGACCGACGAGGCCGGGATGCCGGCGTGGACGGGCAAGTATGTCTTCGACGCGAACAAGGACGTAGTGGCACATCTGCGGGAAAATAAAACGCTGCTCGCCGAGCACGCGTATCCGCACAGCTATCCCCACTGCTGGCGCTCGAAGACGCCGATCGTCTTCCGCGCGGTCGAACAATTCTTCATTCGCATCGACGCCATCCGTGCCGATGCGCTCACGGCGATCGACGGTGTGACCTGGCTGCCGCACTGGGGCCGCAACCGCATCTACGGCACCGTGGAATCGCGCCCCGACTGGTGCATCTCGCGCCAGCGCACTTGGGGCGTGCCGCTGCCGGTTTTTTACGACGCGGAGGGCAAGGCGATCCTCAGTTCCGAGAACGCGCGCAAGGTTGCCGACCTCGTGGAAAAGCACGGGACGAACCTTTGGTTCGAGAAGAACGACGCCGAGTGGGCGCAGATGCTGGACTTGCCGGCTGGGACGACCCGCCGCAACGATACGCTCGACGTCTGGATCGACTCCGGCGTTTCCCACACTGCGGTTACGGCCAGGCGCCCGGAACTCGGCGGCTCGCCGGTCGCCGACGTTTACATCGAGGCGACGGATCAGCATCGCGGCTGGTTCCAGTCTTCGCTCATGACGAGTATGGCCCTCTACGGCCACGCGCCATACAAGACGGTGATCACGCACGGCTTCGTGGTGGACAAGGACACGCGCAAGAAGGTCTCGAAGTCGGAGCAGGGGACCTACGCCAGGCCGATGAACGCCGAGCATTTCGTCGGCAAATACGGTGCGGACATCGTGCGCCTGTGGGCCGCGAGCGTGGATTATCAAAACGAAGTGCCGTTCTCGGAGGAGAGCTTTAAGGGTCTCGCCGAGTCGTATCGCAGCTTCCGCAACATCCTGCGTATCCTGCTCGCAAACCTCGACGGCTTCGACGAGGCGCACGCTTCGCTCGATGGCGCGACGACGATCGACCGCTGGGTGCTCTCGCGTCTGCAAAATGTGATCGAAGACTGCCGCGCGGCGTATGCCGAATACGACTTCCGCAAGGTCTTCCAGACGCTGAATCAGTTCGTGACCGTGGACATCAGCGCACTCTACGTGGACATCACCAAGGATCGCCTTTACTGCGACGCCGCCAATTCCACGCGCCGCCGCGCCACGCAGACCGTGATGGCGCAGGTCCTCGACGCCCTCGCGCGCCTGCTCGCCCCGATCCTCGCTTTCACGGCTGATGAGGCGTGGCAATTCGCCGGTCGCAAAACTTCGGTGCATCTGGAGACTTTCCCCGAGCCGAATCCCGCGCTGCGTGACGAAGCGCTGGAAACGCACTTCGAGCAACTGCTCAACCTGCGCGGCAAAATCGGCCAGGCTGTGGAAGGTGCCCGCGCCGAGAAACTGATCGGCAACGCCCTCGAAGGCGCGGTCGCCTTGCAGATCGCGGACGCCGCACTTTACGAACAACTCGCGTCGCGCGAGGCCGAGCTTGAAGAACTCTTCATCCTCAGCGACCTCACGCTCGTCGCGAGCGATGAAACCAGCGCCCGGGTCGTTCGAACCGCGCGTCAGAAGTGTGGACGCTGCTGGCGCCACCGCGAGACCGTCGGCGCCAATCCGGCGCAGCCCGAACTGTGTGACCGCTGCGCCGAGGTCGTTCCCGCGTCGTGAAGTTTCTCCTCGCGATCGCGCTGCCGCTTTACGTCCTCGACCAGGCGACGAAGCTCTGGATCGTGCAAAACTTTTGGCTGCACGAGCAGCGGACGGTGATTCCCGGTTACTTCGACCTCGTCTATTTCGCCAATACCGGCGCGGCCTTCAGCGCCTTCACGGGTAACAATACGTTCTTCATCGGTCTCTCGTTTGTCGCGCTGATCGGACTCATTGTCTTCTATTTGCGGGGCGCCTTCACCGACCGCCCTTCGCGCTGGGGTGTGGCGCTGCTCCTCGCCGGTATTCTCGGCAATCTCACCGACCGCCTGCTCCACGGTCACGTCGTGGACTTCCTGCTCTTCGACCTGCACGTGCGCTTTGCCAATCCGTGGCCGGCCTTCAACGTCGCCGATAGCTGCATCTGCACGGCGACCGGCTTGTTCATCCTCGCGGCTTTCCTGGAAGGGCGGAAGCCGGTGCCAAAGACGGACGCGGCAAATTAGACACACGCGCGCCAACGGGGCGCTGCGAAGCATGGGCATAGAAAGTTTAATCCCATGCTCTACTACGCACTCGTCTTCCTCGTTGTCGCTCTCATCGCCGGTGTTCTCGGCTTCGGTGTCGTCGCCGGCACCGCCGCCTGGATCGCCAAGGTCCTGTTCGTCGTCTTCCTCATCCTGTTCGTGATCTCGCTGATCTCGGGACGCGGCAAGCCGGCGGTCTAGCCCTCGCTCAGTTCCCGTCGAGCAGACGACCGAGGCCGCCTAACATACTGCCTTCCCCGGTGGCGCTGCCGCCGGCGGAAGGCGCATTGGCGAGGATGCGGTCGGCGAGGCGCGAGAAGGGCAGGCTCTGCAGCCAGACGGTGCCGTGGCCGCGGAGCGTGGCGAGGAACATCCCTTCCCCGCCAAAGATCATCGATTTCAAATTTCCGGCGCGCTGGATGTCGTAGTCGATCCCGGCGGTCATGGCGACCAGGCAGCCGGTATCCACACGGAGTGTCTCGCCCTTGAGATCGCGGCGAATGATCGTGCCTCCGGCGTGGACGAAAGCGAGGCCGTCGCCCTGCAAACGTTGAAGGATGAAGCCTTCGCCACCGAAGAGGCCGGCGCCGAGTTTCTTGTTGAAGGCGATGCCGACCGAGGTGCCGAGTGCGGCGCAGAGGAACGAGTCCTTTTCGCAAATGATCTCGCCGCCGAGCTTCGAGAGATCGAGCGGAATTACTTTCCCCGGATACGGTGCGGCAAAAGCCACTTTGCGCTTCTGGCCGCCGCGGTTGGTAAAGTGCGTCATGAAAATCGACTCACCCGTGAGCACGCGTTTGCCGATGCTTTTCAGCGCGCCGAAGAACCCGCCAGTCGGCGCCGAGCCATCGCCCATGCGCGATTCAAACTCGATGTTCTCTTCCATGAAACACATGCCGCCGGCTTCCGCGATGACCGTCTCGTTCGGATCGAGTTCGATCTCCACCATCTGCAGATCATCGCCGTGAATCTCGAAATCGATCTCGTGCGAGCGCTTGGCCGGAGCCACGCGCCCTCCCGGTGGCAGCGGCGGAGGTCCGCCCGCTGGAACGCCGCTCGCAAAGAGGTGCGGGAGCGCTTTCGCGGCCGGCTCCCAGCCCGCCATGCCTTCGCTCCAGACGAGCGTATTGGCCTGCAAGATCCCGCCGGTGATGAGATTGGTCAGTTCGGTTTCCTGCGCGGTTTCGCGCTGCGTGGGCGTGATGGCGTAATGCCAGGTTTTCATGGCGACGGGACTGATTCGCTGGTGGAGGAGGGGAGCTTAGCTGAGGCTGCTCAGCTTGGTCTGGATCGCTTCGAAGTTCGGCAGATCCTTCGGTGTCGGCGTCTGCTCGGAATACTGGATGACGCCGTCCTTATCGACCACGAACGCCGCGCGCGCCGAGCTGTCGCCGATGCCCGCGATGCCCTTGAAGAGCACGTCGTAGGCGTTCGTCGCTTCCTTGTTCAGATCGCTCACGATGGTCAGCGCGATGCTCTCCTTCTGCGCCCAGGCTTCCTGCGCGAAAGGGCTGTCCACGCTCACCGCGATCACCTCCGCCCCGGCGGCGGCGTAGGACGCGAGGCCTTGCGAGACGCTGCAGAGTTCGCTCGTGCAGACGCCGGTGAAGGCCAAGGGGAAGAAGAGGATCACGGTCGGCTTGCCCGCGGCGGGCAGAGTCACGTCCACGAGGCCGGTCGCGTTTTTGGATTTGAGGGTGAAGACGGGAGCTTTGGAGCCGATAGGGAGTGCCATGATGTTTTGGGATTTAAGATTAGGGATTTCGGAACTGAACGACCGCGTCTTAATTCGGGGCGCGGAGTGCCGCAATTCCTAAATGCCAAACCTTGATCTCTACCAGCCCGCCTTGTGGTGGACCGTTTCCCTTTTGCTGATGCTCATCGGCCTCGTCGGCACGGTCGTGCCGCTCCTGCCCGGCACCACCATCATCTTCGCCGGTGCCGTGCTCCATCGCTGGATGCTCGGCGAAGCGCACAGCGTCGGTTGGTGGACGCTCGGCGGGCTCTTCCTGCTTACGGTCATTTCTTACGTGCTCGATCTCGTCAGCGGCTCGCTCGGCGCGAAGAAATTTGGCGCCACGAAATGGGGCGCGATCGGCGGCATCCTCGGCGCGATCGTCGGGCTGTTCTTCGGCATCATCGGCATCTTCGTCGGCCCGCTCGTCGGCGTACTCGCGGGCGAATTGATCGGCGGCAAAGGATTGCTCCCCGCGGGTAGATCGACATGGGGCACCTTTCTCGGCACCACCGCCGGCATGGTGGCGAAGCTGGTCATCGCCTCGTTGATGATCGGCTGGTTCCTGCTCGTCGCGCTCTGGCCCTGAGCGGCCCGTTCTTGCCAATACCGCCGCGCTCCGCTGTCTTGGACGGACCCCATTATGTCCCATCTCTTTGATCTCTCGAATGAAGTTGCCGTCGTCATCGGTGCCACTGGCGTGCTCGGTGGTGCGCTCGCGGAAGGCCTCGCCGCCGCTGGTGCCAAGGTCGCCGTGCTCGGCCGCAACGCCGACCGCGGAGAAGCTCGCGTGAAAGCCATTCGCGACGCGGGCGGTGTCGCCCACTTCTTCAGCGCCGACGCCATGGATCGCGGCGCGGTGGAAGCCGCGCACGAGGCCATCACCGCCTCGCTCGGCGGGCCCACGATTCTCGTCAACGCCGCGGGCGGCAACGACCCGAAGGTCACCGTCACTCCCGAACGCGCCGTCGAATCCATCACCCTCGATGACTGGCGCGCGAACTTCGACCTCAACCTCGTCGGAGGCGTGCTCCTGCCTTGCCAGGAATTCGGCCCCGCCATGTGCGCGCGCGGCCGCGGCTCGATCATCAATATCGCCAGCGTCTCTGCGCACCTGCCGCTCTCGCGTGTCGTCGCCTACTCCGCGAGCAAGGCCGCGGTGCTCAGCCTCTCGCAATTCCTCGCCCGCGAATGGGCGACCAAAGGGGTCCGCGTCAACACTCTCACGCCCGGCTTTTTCCCCGCGGAGCAAAACCGCAAGCTCCTCTTCAACGAGGACGGCACTCCGACCGCGCGCACCCAGGCCATCTGGGGCCACACCCCGATGAACCGCTTCGGCAAAAGCGAGGAGATCATTGGCGCATGCATTTTTCTCGCTGCCGAAAAAGCCAGCAGCTTCATCACCGGCACCGACATCCGCGTGGACGGCGGCTACCTGAGCCAGACGATCTGAGTTTACCAGGAAGAGAATGAGGGTGGCGACGCACGGACCGGAAAAGCCTTCGTGATCTTCGCGTCCTTCGTGGTTAGTTTTCCGCTATGCCCACGCTTTCTCACACCGCCCCCCACGGGACCTATCTCAACGCCAACCAAGCGCGCGCGCTGATCGCTCAGGCCTGCCCAGCCAAGGATTACAAGGACCAGAAGATCATCCTGATCGTGCCGGACGCGACGCGGACGTGCCCGCTCGGGATGCTTTTCGCCGGGCTCTTCGACCAGATCGGCGGGGCGACGAAGCACTTCGATGTGATGATCGCGCTCGGCACGCATCAGCCGATGAGCGAGGAGGCGATCTGCGAGCGGTTGGAGATTTCGCTGGAGGAGCGGCGCGGCAAATACGCGAGCGTGTGCTTCTTCAACCATGAGTGGGACAATGACGCCGCGCTGCGCAAGATCGGCGACTTGTCACTGGCCGACACGCGGGAGCTGACCGATGGGCTGCTCGAAATGGAAGTGCCGGTGAAGATCAACGCGCGCGTCTTCGATTACGATCAGATCGTGATTTGCGGCCCGGTTTTCCCGCACGAGGTCGTCGGCTTCAGCGGCGGCAACAAGTATCTTTTCCCCGGCGTGAGCGGGCCGGAAGTACTGAACTTTTTCCACTGGCTCGGCGCGGTGGTGACGAACCCGCTGATCATCGGCAACAAATACACGCCGGTCCGCCGCGTGGTGGATCACGTCGGGCAGATGGTTACGGTGCCGAAGCTCTGCCTCTGCATGGTCGTGGATCAGGCGCAGCTCGCGGGGCTCTTCATCGGTTCGCCGGAGGACGCTTGGGATGAAGCGAGCGAGCTCTCGAAGAAGCTGCACATCGTCTACAAGGACCGCCCTTTCCGCACCGTGCTCTCGGTGCTCCCGAAGATGTATGATGAACTCTGGGTGGGCGGGAAAGGGATGTACAAGCTCGAGCCGGTGGTGGCCGATGGCGGCGAGCTGATCATCTACGCTCCGCACATTCACGAGATCAGCCTCACGCATGGGCATCTCATCCGGCAGATCGGCTACCACTGCCGCGATTATTTCCTCAAGCAGTGGGACAAGTTTAAGGACATCCCGTGGGGCACGATCGCGCACAGCACGCACGTGCGCGGGATCGGGAAATTCGAGGACGGCGTGGAGAAATGCCGGGTGCAGGTGACGCTCGCGACTTCGATCCCCGAGGATGTCTGCAAGTCGATCAACCTCGGCTACCGCGACCCGGCGAGCATCGACATCGAAAGCTACGCAAACCGCGAGGAGGAAGGCGTGCTGCTCGTCCGCAAGGCGGGCGAGATGCTCTACCACCTGAAGCAGCGGCCCGAGTGGGCGCGTGAAATGTAGGCCTCGGGCGGCTTTTCAAATTGCCTCGCGGGGTTGCTCCTGGCTCTAGTTTCGCTCGTCCCGCCCGCCATGTCCGATCTCATCCTCGCCCTCGACCTCGGCACCTCGTCCACGCGCACCGCGTTCTTCGATACCGACGCAAATCGCCTCGCCAACACCACCACGCAGCAGACCTATCCGCTGCTCACCACGGTGGATGGCGGTGCCGAACTCGAACCCGGCGTGCTGCTCAGCGCCGTGCGGCGTTGCCTTGAGCAGACGATGCAGCGCTACCGCTCGGACGCCACGCTGCGCGGGCGACCGATTGCCGGGATCGCGGTGTCGTGTTTTTGGCACAGCCTCGTCGGCTGCGATGGCAAGGGCACGGCGTTGACGAACATCATTACCTGGGCCGATTCACGCTGCCGCGAAGACGCGGCGACGCTGCGCGCGGAACTCGGCGAAAAGTCGACGCACGCCCGCACGGGCTGCATGCTGCGCGCGTCTTTCTGGCCGGCGAAGCTCGTGTGGTATCAGCGCACGGTGAAGCGCAAGTTTTCCGCGGTGAAGCAATGGATGTCGCCCGCCGAGTGGCTCCAGCTCACGCTCGCTGGTGACGCGAACTGCGCGGTCGGCATGGCCACGGGCACTGGACTCTTTAATCCCTCCAAGCTCACCTGGGACGAGACGCTGCTGAAACGCTGCGGCCTTTCGCCGAGCCAGCTCCGCCCGATCAGCGACGAGCCCACGCCGGTGCGCGGGCAACTCGCGACGCAATTTCCCGAGATCAAAGACGTGCCGTGGTATCCCGGCATCGGCGACGGCGCGGCGAGCAATCTCGGCTCCGGCGCGACTCGGCCCGGCCTCGCGGCGATCAATGTCGGCACCAGCGCCGCGCTCCGCGTGATGCGCGACCGCGGCGAGGTGAAGGCCCCGTATGGACTCTTCTGCTATCGCGTAGATGCCGCGCGTTTCCTCGTCGGCGGTGCCGTGAGCAACGCCGGCAACCTGCGCGCGTGGTGCTTGCGCGAGCTTAAGCTGCCGAGCGACGCAGAACTCGAAGCCGAACTCGCCAAGCGCCCCGGCCCCGAGCACGGTCTGGTCGTGCTCCCTTTCTGGACCGCCGAGCGCGCGCCGACTTGGAACGAGGAAGCAACCGGCGCGATCCACGGCATCACCCAGCACACCACCGCGCTCGACCTGCTGCAGGCGATCACCGAGGCGACTTATCACCGCATCGCGCGCATCGGTGAACTCGTTCTCGCGGCGGAAAAGACCACGCCAAAGTTCATCGTCAGCGGTGGCATCCAGCGTTCGCCCGCCGCGATGCAGCGCCTCGCCGATGTGCTCGGGCAGACGATTTACCCAAACGACGAGATGGAAGCGTCGATCCGCGGCGCCGCTATTTTTGCGCTGGAAAAGCTCGGATGCGAAGTGCCCGACGCGCAGGTCGGCAAGCCGGTGAAGCCGCGCGCGAAATTTGCCAAGCTCTATGCCGCCGAACGCGAGAAACAGCGGGCGTTGGAAGACCGCGGGTAGAGTGCGGGCGCGTTACTGTCCCTTCGCCGCGGCGCCGGGCGACTCGCGGTAGATCCGGGCGAGTTGCAGGAGGAGCGTTTCGAGTTTGGCGTAAAATTCTTGCTCCGGCATCGACGCTTTCGTTTCGCGGAGCTGCGCGAGTTCCCGTTCGATCGTGTCGCGCTGCGCCCGTCGCTCCGGCGACAGCGCTCGCTCGGCCAAGCTCGGCACGAGATGCACCTGATGCGCTCGCAGGCCGTCGGGCGCACGCTGATCGGAAGACTTTTTCACCACACGAATGCCCTGGAACCAATCCGTCGGCGTGCCGAAGCCGTCGCTGTTGTCATCGAGCAACGCGTGCTCGGTGGCGAGACGATCGTCGTTCTTGTAGAACTCGGCGGTCCGTTGACCGGCGGCCAGCCAGGCTTCGAGCAGCGAAGTTTGCCCGTCCTTGTCGATGTCCGCGGAAGGCGCGGTGATGGTATCGGCGAGGTAGCCGGCGAAGCGCGCGTAGTTGTTTTCCGCGCCGCTGCGGGTGGCGGTGATGACGATGCGATTGGGCGCGGCGAGCGGCTTGAGAAATGCGCCGCTTGCCGAGAATCCGCAAACCACGACGACCGGGCGTTGCAGGGGCTTCAGCCACGCGACCAAGTCCGAGGCCGAGAGATCGTTGCCGGGCAGATTAAATTTCCCTTCGCGGCCATCGAACGACCCGTGGCCGAGCAGCACGACCCAGAGAGGCGCCGTGCTTTCCTTGATCGTTCCCTCGACAGCCTTGCGGACGCTTTCCCGAGCATCCTTATCCTCGGGTGTGATCATCGTCATCTGGGCGCCAGTCGCTCCGCCGGCCGAGCGCCAATTGGCCGCCCACACCGCGAACGACGAGCCGAACGACTCCTCTCCCGCCGCGCCGGTGACGATGATCAGCGTCGGCTGCTCGGGTGCAGGCTCAGCCGCGCGCAGTGGCAGAGCGAGAAGCACGGCGATGGAGATTCGGCGAAACATCAGGCGAGTCCTTTCCAGCGGCGGAGGCCCCACTCGCCGACGAGACAGGCAAGGGCGAAGAGAAACATCCAGGGGGTGTGCCAGAGCGGGCGGGTCCAGGTCTCGGTCACAGGCGCGCGCTGCGTCGGTAGCTCGCGGGCGAAAGCGTCGAGTTCCTCCGGGGTGAGGACGCGGCCACCCGTGGCGCGCGCGAGTTGTTCCATGAGTGCGCGGTTTGGTTTCAAGTCGCGGAACTCCGCAGCCGCGAGGTCGCTCGTCCAGCCGGTCGCCGCCGCTCCGGCGCCCGCACCCGCTTCATTCAGCACCGTCGCCTCGATGCGATAACCGCCGCTGTCGCGCGGGATATAGCTGGCTTCATACAAGCCGGGCTCGCTGCTCGAAGCCTCGGCGGTAAGCGTGATCGGCGCTTCTTCCGCCGGCGCTCCGGCTCGCGTGACCTTTAGCGAGACGGCGGCGTTGTCGAGCGGCTGGAATTTCGGGTCGCGGGTGCGCACCTGCAGGCGGACGCTCGCGCCGTCCGGTTGCGGCTCGGCGCGCAGTTCGACCGGATTGGGCACGTCGGCCACGAGCCAGCGGGCGAGTTGCCGCCACGCTTTGAGCAGATCGGCCTGGCGCTTCTCGTCGCCCAATCCCGCCTGCCAGAAATCGCCGACGAGCAGCGCCGAGGTCCGGCCGCGCCCGAAGCGTTGCGTAACGAGCGCGGGAAATTCTCGTCGGCCATCGGTGACTGTTGCCACGACCACCGCCGCGGGTTTCGGCGCGCCCGAGCGATTCAGAACCTCGAATCCCGGCAGCGCCGCAAGACGCTGGCGCTCCTCGGCTTCATTGGTCCGCAGGCGCGCCCACGGCTGCAGCCAGCCTTCGCGGCTTAGCGCAAGATGGACCGCACCTTCCGGCGGCGGTTCCATTTTTCCATCGAGGTAAACCGGGAGCATTTCACCGACTGCGGTCCGTGCGTAGCGACCCTCGCGCAGTGCTTCCATGCCGGCGAGTGCGAGCAGTCCGCCGCCGCGTTCGCTCACGAAGCGCTGCAAGAGACTCATCTGGTCGGCGGTGAAAAACTCCGCTTCGAGGTCGTCGAGGATGACCGCGCGATATTTGAACAGCTCCTCGGGCGTTTTCGGAAATCCGTCGCGCAATTCAAATTCATCCGCAGTGTTCAGGCGCACGAAGACGGGCTGGTCGTAGCGCTCGATGTCTTCCTTCGACTGATTGCCGAAGCCGCGGAAGAGGGGATTGCTCGATTCCCCGGCGCGTCCGCGGAAGGCGAACTTTGGTTCGCGATTGGCGATGCGGATCAGGCCGACCAGTTGGGTCTGATCGTCGCCTGCCACCGCGCGCTGCAGGAATTTGTATTCCCAGTTGGGTCGCCCGCTCACGTAGAGGATGCGATAAGGCCCGGCGCCGCGATCGACGGTGACGATGCTTTCGTTGTTGGTGAGCGTGGCTTCGGCGGCGCCCGCAGTTTCCGGCTGGGCGACGAAGCGGTAAAAAAGCACGCCGGTTTTCGCTGGGCGGATTTGGAAGCGAAAGACCAGCTTTCCGTCATTCGGCGGCACCTTCAGCGTTTGCTCGGCGACTGGTTTTTCGCTGGCGGCGTTCGTGCCCGCCTCGACGGCGAAGAGCTTTCCGACAATGGCCTCACCGGAAAAGCCCGTGGCTGCGGCGTCGACCTGGATCGTGACCGGCGCGTCTTCGAAGGACGTCTGCGTGACCGTGCTGTTCATCACCGCGAGATCGCGGGCCGGTCCGTCTTTGCCGAAAATCACGGGATAAATCGGCGGGAGGCCGCGGAGTTTTTCCGGGTCGCTGAGATCGGCGGCGATGCCGTCGGTGAGCAGGATGATCGCCGCGAGCGGTTGGCCGCGATGCCGTTCGCGTAGTTGTTCGAGGTTGTGGCCGAGTGCGGTTGTGCGGCCATCGAAGGCGAGTTCGCGGAAATTTTGCGATGGTTGGAGATGCGTATCGGCGAGGTAATCGCGCACTTCAAAGCTCTCCGCGAGCCGGGTGTGCCAGAGGTTGCGCTCGCCGGTGACGACGCGGCGCAAGGCGTCGCCGCGCGGCTCGGTGTCTGCGCGATCCCGCAGGGTCATGCTCAGCGAATTGTCGGCCACCACCGCGAGGACGTTGGCTCCGGGTTTGGCCCGCTCGCCGGTCAGCATTGGTTCGAGCAGGCAAACGAGGAGCGCGGCGAGGCCGAGGATTTTCAAGGCGCCGGCGGCATAGCGCACCCACGTCGTGGCACTGGAGCGGTAGTAGTTCCAGGCGACGACGGCATAGAGCACCGCGAAGGCTACATAGACCGGCACCAGCCAATCGCCGCCGTTCAGGGACAATCGCATCAGCGCCCGAGTTCTTCGTAGTAACGCCGGACGCGTTCCGCGTATTTGGTCGGCACCGGATCGCGATCGATCGGCACGAGGTTTTCCTTCGATTCCCGCCGGGCCAATTCCTCGGTCAGGCGATTGCGCAGCTCGGCAAGCGGCGTGCCGATCTTCGTCTTCACCATGTCCCAGTTGGGATCGACGCTGTGCCGCTTAAATTCGACGCGCACGCCCTTGGCGATTTCGCGGATGCGGGCGACTTCGGTGCGCAAGTTCGGGTCATCGACCATCTCCTCGACATTGCGCAGGCGGTCGGCCCAGTCGGTGAATTTTTCGCCGGTCAGCGGACCCGCCTGCTCGCCTTCGGCGCCTCCGCCCCATGCTCCGCCGCCGCCTTCGCTGCCGGAGCGAATGCCACCGCGTTCGCGCGGCGACCCGGAGAGCCGGCTCAAACGTGCGCCGGTGCGTTCGCTCGGATTGCCCGTGGGCTGGCCTTTCGGTTCCTGCGCACTCGCGCCTTGGCCGCCGTTTTGACCCTGGCCTTGCCCTTCGCCGAGGCCTTGGCCCTTGCCTTGGGAAGCTTGGGCGGTTTGCTGGCCACCACCTTGTCCCGCGCCTTTGCCCTGTCCTTGTCCGGGTTGTTCACCTTGGCCGGGTTGTTGCCCAGCACCGGGCTGCTGGCCCTGCCCCGGTTGCTGCCCTTGCCCTTGGCCCTGCGCGCCTTGCTGCGCCATTTGGCCGCGTGTTCCCTGGCCTTGACCACCGGGCTGTTCGCCCTTTCCAGGTTGAGCGCCCGGCTGCTGCCCGGGCTGCTGAGCAGGGGCTGCTCCCGGCGTTTCACCGGCTTTCGCTTCGCCCTGCGGTGGGCTGCCTGCGGCAGATTTTTTCGCTTCGCTCGAATCGCCCGGCGCTCCGCTTTTTTCCTGGCCCGGCTGGGCTTTTTCGCTGCCGTCGGGAGTTCGCGACGGCGAGACGCCGTCGCCAGCAGGCGGGACGCCTGCGCTCCCCGGAGGTTTCGTTTCGCCGTTCTCCCCGGTGGTGGGCGTTGGCGATGAAGCGGGATTCGCGTCGGCGAGATCAGGACGGGCACGGGCGATCTCCCGGTCGAGTTGGTCTTTGAGCTGATCGAGTTCCGCGCGGGCTTTCCGAAGCGCCTCCGCTTCGTCGCCGAGCACGCTCTCCGCGGCCCGCTCGACGCCACTCTTGAGTTCGTCGATTTCCTGCCGCGCCTTCTCCTCGAACTTCTGCGCCTGCGGTTGGTAGCCGCGCTGCGAGAGAATCTGCGACTTTTCCAGCGTGTCGGACGTGCCGGCCTGCGCGGTCTTGCGCAGCGTGTCGTAGAGTTCCTTGGCGAGCAACGGCTCCGCCGCCTCGGCCTGCTCGCTGACCTCTTTCATCTTCTCGGTGATCTGTCCGAGACCCTCACGCTGCTTCTCAAATTTCTGCGCCAGTTGCTCGCGCTCGCTGCTGCCGTCGAGCGTGCGGCGCTCGGCCTTGCCGGGTTGGGGCTTCAGCTTCTCCGCGATCTCCTCTTGGTTTTGCGCCAGTTCCCGGGCGTCGGCGCGCATCTCGCGCATGGTGTCGTTGAACTGTCCGCTCGTCTTCTTGCGAAACTCATCGCGCATCTGCTGGAGTTCACGCTGCGTCCGGGTGCCGCTGGCCAGCGCCTTGGAAGTCTCGCCTTTCTCCATCGCCTCCGCGGTCTTCTGCGCTTCGCCACGAGTCTGCTCGAGTTGCTTCCGCTCCTCGGCCATCTGCGCCTGCTGCGGGGATTGCTCCATCTTCTGCCGGGTCTCGTCGAGGTCGGCGAGAAGCTGCTGCTCCTCCTCGCGGAGGCGCTTGAGCTGGCGATTGATCTCCTCCTTCTCTTTCTCCGTCTTCGCGGCCTGGAGTGCGGTCTGGAGTTCCTTGAGTCGCTCGTTGATGTCCTGCTGGCGTTGCGCGAGTTCCTTCAGCCGGTTGAGAATTGCGAGCTGTTCGCGCTGTTGTTCGTTCTGCGGCGCCTCGGCTTCTTTCTTCGTTTCGTAGCGCTGCTTCTCGTCCTTCATTTCCAACTCATCGAGTTGCTGCTGTTGCCGGCCGCTTTCGCCTTTGCCCTTTCCTTTGCTTTTGCTCACGCGGAATTCATGCGCGGAAAGCTTGAGCAGCGCGTTGTACGCGGCCTGCTCGGCATTGAGCGCGTCGGGCAGTGGTTCCGCGGTCGTCGCGGCTTTGGTCAGGTGCTCCAGCGCGGATTGCATTTCCTTGATCGCATTGTCCGCGAGCCCGCGCATTTTCGGCTCCTCCAGCTTCTCCGCCATCGCCTGCGCCTGCTTGAGCGCCTCGGCTTGCGAGTCGCGAATCACCGGCTCGTCTTCGAGATATTTGGGCGTCGGTTTCTTCGCACCGGTGTTCGCGTCTTCGCTGCGCTTGAGATTCCACGTGGCGCTGATGATCTGCTTCTGCAACTCCGCGAGCTTGGTCGTTTCGCCGCCGCCTTCTCCGCTTCCTTCCTGCGGATCGCCGCGGCGGAAGATTTCTTCAAACGGCCGGACTTCGGCGAAGAACATATCGGTTTCGGTGCGGCGCGGCTGCCCGTCCGGCCCGAGGTCTTCCGCCCAGAGGAACCACGAAACGAGGTCGTCCGTTTTCACGCCCAGTTCTTCAAGCTTGAGCAAATGAGCGAACTCCCGCTTCTCGTCGGCCTTTGTCTCCGTGCCGAGTTCGAGATGCTGCGGGCCGCGGCCGGCGACGTTCACCGTGATGCCATACTTCGCGAGCCCGAAGTCGTCCCACGCCTCGGCGCGGAAAGCGACTTCCTCGAGCGACGAGACGCGCTGGTCGCCTTTTGGTGTTTGGAACTTCAGCTCGGGTTTCCGATTCGGCAGCGCCTCGACGATGAATTGTGCGGGGATCTTGTTCGTCCGGCCATCGGCGTCCACGAGTTTGAGTTCATAGGACTGGCTGGCCTTCACCGGCAGCGCGGCGAGCGTCGCTTTCGCCTGATCGGCCGAAACGGTGAGCGGGACCGTGGAGCCGTCCTTGGCGACGAGCGACGCGGATTTCACCGGCTTGTTGAGCTGGAAATCGATGTCGAGTTTGGTGCCTTCGACGGCGGTGACGCGGCGCGTGTCCGGCACCTGTTTGTCGGGCAGCTTCGTGTACTCCGGGAAATGGAGATTGGCGTCGGCGCGATCGAGCCGCGGATGCTCGAAGACCTTCACGGAAAATTCTCGCGTCGCCTGGCCGGCGTATTCGACGCGGTAGGTGAGGTCGGCATCGACCTCCGGCAGTCCGCCGCCGAACACCGGATCGTCGAGATTCTTAACCAGCGGGATGCGTTGTTCCGGCTGGTTCTTCGGCTGAATGATGAGCGTCGCCTCGCTCGGCACGTCGTGGTGAAAGTTGGCCAGCACCACGAGCCCGAAGCCGCGCTCCAGTTGTGTGTCGCCGGGATTTACGGTTACCGCTTCCTTCGTCGTCGCGGGCGTCGCGGCGGCGGTCGGTGCTGCTACTTTTTGGTCGAAACCAAAGGTCGCGAAGCCGAGCACGATCGCGCTCCCGACGGCGAAGAGGCACTCCCGCCAGAGCCGCGCCGCTGGCACCGCGGCAATGAAGTCGAGCTTCCGGCTCGCGGTCACGGCATCGGCGATCACCTTTTGCTGGAGGTAACCCAGCTTGCGGGTCTGCGGATCGGGCCGCTGCTCGACGGCGGTCAAAAGCAGCGCATGCAGTTCCGGATGGCGCGCTTCGATGTGCCGCGCGAGTTCCATGTAGTCAGGCTCCGCCTCGAGGGCGCGGGTTTGGTAGATCGCCCGCGTGATCACGACGGCCACCAGCACCAGCAGGAACGCCCACCAATGCGTAAACCCGAGAAGATTGAGCAGGCCGAAACCGGCGGCGAGGGCGAGCAACGTGTAAGCGAGAATTCGCCAGCGACGGGCGGTGAGATTCCGTTGGACGACCGGTTCGAAGGTGGTGCGGAGCAGCGGCGTGATCATGTGGGCGCGACGGTTGAACTGCCTGAGGTGCGGGAGAGTTTCCCGGCAAACAAGGTTTCGAGCAACAAGAGTCCGAGGGCGGCCACGATCAGCCAGCGCCAGAGTTTTTGCTGGCTCTCGATCTCGGTCGCCTGCGCCTGGCCCTCTCGGCGCAGGAGTTCGGCGGGCGTCTCGTGGCCGGTGCGCAGTGGCACGCCGAGGCTGGTCAAACGCTCGGGCGTCAGAGCGGTCAGGCGGCTTTCGTCGGGCGCGAGATTTACGACGAACCGCTGGATGCCCGGCGTGATCGCGTAGATGCCGGGCAGATCGGTGCCGGCGAATTTCGAACCCGCGGGCGCGCGGACCTCGGTGCCATCAGGCTTGCGGATCGTGAGCGGTTGCGGCCCGCCGGGCAGGGGCACTTCTTCGCCGATGAAATACTGCGCCTTCTGCGCCGGCAGATTGCTGCTTTGCTCGAGCAGGGAGTGGAGCAGCGGTACGAACTTCGAGGACAGCGCGAGCTGGCTGTCCACGGGTCGCCAACTACTCGCGAGAATCACGACACTGCCTTTGCCCAACGGCACCTGCACGAGTGCCGGATCGCCGCTATCGAAACGTGCGACGACCTGCGCCCCAGCGAGCCCGCTGACCTCGACGCGCCGATGTTTCCACCAATGGATCTTGGAAAAATCGCTGAAGCGCGGATCGGCGAAGGCGGCGAAAAACGGGTGCTGGAAATCGATCTGCGCGAGCAGGGCGTAGTCTTTGGGCACGGCCTCGGTGATCGGCAAGGAGGGCAGTTCCAGGAGGCGCGCGACCGATGTCGAAGTGGCGCTGGTGAGCGGCGCGATGACGATCTTGCCATCGCGCGCAAACTGCCGTGCCGAGGCCAGCGGCGCGTCGGCCACGGTATCGCCGAGGATGAGGAGTTGCGCCTGCTGCAATCGAAACGCTGGGATCGACTCCTCGGTACGGTGCGCGGTGATCTCGACGTTCTGCCGGGCGGTCTTCGGGAAGGCGCGGCGCAGGTAGTAGAGCGAACCTTTCGGGTCCTGGTCGGCGTCGGCCCCGACAAAGAGTAACGGGAGCTGTGCGGCCTGCGGCGGGAGCAGGAAAAGCTGGTTGTCGAACTCGGTGTCGTCGCCGCTGATGAGTAGCGCCGTGGCTTCTGCCGGGCGCGTCGGTGCGCGGACGATGCGACCTTGTCCGGCGGGCACGTAGGCTTCGAGCGGCGCGGAGGTGCCTTGATTCCAGCGCAGGGGATACTGCTCGCGCTTGGATTCCGGGGCATTGTTTACGCGGAGGCGAAGGGAGGTTTCTTCGCCCGGCTTTCCGTTGTCTTCGCCTTCCGAGATCCACTGGAGGCTGGCATTCTGCTGCTTCTTTGCGACCACGGGATCGAGCGTGACGGCGAGCCCGCGCGGCCACTGGAAACCTTGCAGCCCGTTCAACCGCGCGCCGTCCTGCGAATCGCTGAAGACGATGATCTCGCGCCGCCCCGGTTGCGTGGCGCTGCCTTGATCGAGCGTCTCGACGGCTTGCAAAAGCGCGGCGTCGAGATGCGTGGCCGCCCATCCGGGTTGGAGCGCGGCGATTCGCTGGAGGACTGTCGGGAGGCGCTGATCGCCGGGCAGCTTCCGCCATTCCTCAAAGCCCAGCACCGTCCGCGTCTGGCGATCGAAAGTGAGGATGGCGATCTCGTCGCCGGGCTGGGCGGCGCGGAGGCGTTTTTCGACGCGCGCGCGGGCTTCGTCGAAGAGCTTCTCCCGCCGCATGCTCGCGCTCGTGTCGAGGAGCAGCACGGTGCGCTGACCTGAGCCGGGCGGTGGTGCGGGCGTGGCTCGTGGCAGAAAGGGACGGGCGAAGGCGAGGGCGAGAAGACCGAGGACGAGGCAGCGCAGCAGGAGGAGCCAGAGGTTGTCGAGGCGGCTGCGTTTGGTGATGCGGGGCGGCGAAGGCTGCAGGAACATCAGCGTGCTGAACGGCGTCTGCTCCCGCGTCGTCCGCCGGATGAGGTGGAAGATGATCGGGCCCGCGATGGCCAGCGCACCGAGCGCGAAAAGTGGAGCGAGAAGATTCATGCCGCGGCTTTTCGGCGAATGATTTTCCCGCGGCTCGCGCGGACTTTCAGGAAGTCGAAGAGTGCCAATTCGAGCGGTTGGGCGGTGTCGAGTTGCACGTGGGCGATGCCGAGTCGCTGGCAGATGGAGCGTACCGCGGTGAGGTGTTCGCCGAGGCGGCGCTGGTAGTCGGTGCGGGCGATCGAGGGTTCGAGGAAAAGATCGCGCCCGGTTTCCAAGTCGAGGAAGCGCGAGGCGGTGGTGAAGTCGAAATTTAGCTCCGCGGGATCGAGCACCTGGAAGACGACGACTTCATGCCGGCTGGCCGTGAGCATGGCGAGGGGCGCTTCGAGCGTTTCGATGGGCGCGAGCAGGTCGCTGAGCAGGACGATCAGGCCGCGTTTCTGGGTGAGTTCGGCGATGCGGCGGAGCGGCGCGGCGAGATCGGTTGTCGTGCCGGCGGCGGGTTTTTCCAAGGCCAGCATGAGATGGCGCAGATGGCCGGGCCGATGCCGCGCGGGCAGGTATTCGCGCACGCGTTCGTCGAAAGTAAGCAGGCCCGTGGCATCGCCTTGCTGGGCGAGGAAGTAGCCGAGCGTGGCGGCAAAGGTGCGCGCGTAGTCGAGCTTGGTGTAGGTGCGCGAGCCGAAGGTCATCGACTTGCTGGCATCGACGAGCAGGTGACAGCGCAGGTTCGTTTCGTCCTCGAATTTCTTGATGTAGTAGCGGTCGGTGCGCCCCACGAGTTTCCAATCCAGATACCGCGGATCGTCGCCCGGCGTGTAAGGCCGATATTCGGTGAACTCGACGGAGAAACCGTGATACGGGCTGCGGTGCAGGCCGTGCCAGAAACCTTCGACCACCGATCGCGCTCGCAGCTCCAGATTGCGGATCGACATCAGCGCCGCGGGATCGAGAAAACTCGCGCTGGGGGCTGATGGAGCAGTGGTCATGAGGCGTTACTTGAGCGACTGGAGGACGCGTTCGATCACCTTGCCGACGCTCACGCCTTCCGCTTCTGCGCGGTAATTCACGAGCACACGATGGCGCAGCACCGGACCGGCGAGCGCGATGAGATCCTCCTTGGTCACGTGCGCGCGGCCGTGGAGGAGCGCGCGCGCTTTCCCTCCGAGCGTGAGGAACTGCGCGGCGCGAGTGCCCGCGCCCCAGCTCACCCAGTCGTTCACAAAATCCGGCGTGCCAGCCTGGCGGGGACGCGTGGCGGCGGCGAGACGCACGGCAAAACGCACGAGGTCCTCAGCGATCGGCACCTTGCGGACGAGCGCGTGGAAGGCGAGCACGTCTTCGCCCGTGAAGAGCGGCGCGATCTTCTCGCTGCCCGCGGAAGTGGTCCGCTGGACAACGGTGACTTCATCGTCCTCGGGCAGATAGTCGATGACGACATTGAACATGAAGCGGTCGAGCTGCGCCTCGGGCAGGGGATAGGTGCCTTCCATCTCGATCGGATTTTGCGTGGCGAGCACGAAGAATGGCTCGGGCAGGACGTAACGCCGGCCGCTCGCCGTGACCTGATGCTCCTGCATCGCTTCAAGCAGCGCGGCCTGCGTCTTCGGCGGCGTGCGGTTGATTTCGTCGGCGAGCACCATGTTGCCGAAGATCGGCCCCTTCACGAAAGTGAGCTGCCGGCCTTCCGAAGTGTCCTGCAAAATCTCGACGCCGGTGATGTCCGTGGGCATCAGGTCGGGCGTGAATTGAATGCGGCGGAACTCAAGGTGAAAGATCTGCGCGATGCTTTTGACGAGCAGCGTTTTCGCGAGGCCGGGCGCGCCGGTGATCAGGCAATGCCCGCCGGCGAAGAGCGAGATGAGGATTTCCTCGATGACCTCGTGCTGGCCGACGATGGCTTTGCCGAGTTCGGCGAGAATGCGCGGCCGCGCAGCTTGGAGTTGCTCGAAGACTTTCGCGTCGGCGTCGGGGAGAGGAGGAGGAGGTTGTTTGATCATGGCAAAAGAAACGGCGAGCGCTCAGTGCGTCATCGCGTGAAAGATGATGTTGATGCCGAGCGGGTAGGCGCGCTTTTCGGAGAACTCGCGGAAGTAATATTCGTTCTCGCCTTCACGCTCCCAGCCATCGCCGTTGTCGGTGTTGTGGCAGATCACGACGCACAGCCGGCCCTTGTCGTCGTAGATGCCGCGGATGTGGCAATCGACCGCGTCCGGGCGCTCCCAAGTCACGCCGCCGTTGTACTGGCTCATCGTGCCGAGTTGGACGTTGGGGAGCTGCAGATTCAGGTCGTTCGGGATGTCGAAGACGCAGTGAAACATCGGGTGCTCGCGTGGGATGTCGGTGATCTCGCGGTCGGGAAAGACGCGCTTGAGCTGCTCGGCGAGATTCTCCCATTCATCTTCGCCCCAGAAATCATCGACCATGAGAAAGCCGCCATTGAGCAGGTAGCGGCGGAGTGTTTCCACCTCGCGATCCTCGAACAGCAGGTCGCCCGGCTCGACGATGTAGATAAACGGATACCGGAAAAGCTCGGGGTCCATGATTTCGAGGACGCGCCCGTTGGGATCGACCTTCATCGAAGTCATCTGCTGGAGCCGGTAGGAAAGGTTTAGGTCGGCGTCCGGGTAGTCGGTCGTCCAGCGGCGCCCGCCGAAGCCGCGCCGACCTCCGCCGCCGGTCGAGTAGCGGATGCGGACGAAGGTGAAGACGTCTTTTTCGAAGCCGGGCGGATGGGTCCACTTCGGAGTGTCGCCTGCGTATTGAAACTGCCGCGGATCGGTTCCTGGCGGAATGGTGCTGCCGACGCGTCCCTCGCGCTGCGCGTAGAGCCAGGCGCCCGTGAGAAGTGCGGTGGCAGCAAGGATCGGACGCAGAAGTTTCGTCATCGGCTCACGGGATTAACCCGCGGATCGGCAGAAGGTTGGCCGCTGATTTCGAGGAGCAGCGCGAGGGCTTCGCGGAAGCGCGGCGCGTCTTCGAGCGCGAGCAGCACTTCGCGTTTCGCGGCAGGATCGCCGGAGGCATGAAGCAGGCGCGCGAGGCGGTAGTGAATTTCGGCGGGATCGGTGGGGCCGAGCTGGAGCAGCGTGCGATACGCGCCGATCGCCGCGGGCTTTTCGCCGAGCTTTTCGCGGGCCTCGGCGGCAGCGCGGTGCGGCAGCGGGCTGAGCGGATTCACGGCGGCGTAGCGCTCGGCGTTTGTGATCACGGTGGGCCAGTCCTGCCGATTGGTGGCGATCTTGATCAGCCGTTCGTAGGCGTCGGTCGCGTCGCTGCTGAGCTCGGCGACCTTGTTGAGCATGGCGATTTCCGCCTCGGCCTCCCCGAGTTCCCGATGGACCTGCGCCATGAGCGCGTAGGCGTTTCCTGCGTCGGATTGAGTGGGATAAAGGTCGATCAGTTTCTGTAGCGGCACCTTGGCCTCGGCCCATTTGCGGGCTTCGAGGAGTTGCTCCGCCCGTGCCATGAGTGCGGCGTAGTTATCGGGGCTTTTTGTGATGAACTCTTCAAGCCGTTTCCCGCCAGCGAGTTCCGCGGGTTTGGCCGGCGTCCAGTCGAGCTTGGGGCCAGTGTTCTTCGCGATTTCCTGCGCGTGAGTGGCAAACTCGGCGTCGAGCTTTTCGATCGGCGCGAAGTGCGAAGCGAGCGCGGCATTGATCTCCACGCCGCGCGCGAGGTCGGCGAGCAGGCGCTTCATCTTTTCGAGCCCCCAGCGTTTGATCAGCCAATCGACGACGAGCGACGACTCGTAGTAGGCAAAGCCGAGATGCGCGGAGGATTTCGGGCGCAGGAAAGCAGCGCTGAGCTGGCTGATGGGTGTGAGGTCTTCGCCGAGAATCATCGCGCGGTATCGAGGCTTCATCTGCTCGCCCCAGTTGCCGCGCGCCTGTCGCTCTTCATAGACGCTGATGCCTTCGCTGAGCCAGCGCGGCATCTTGTTTTTCGTGAGCGTGAGCGTGACGACGTGACAGAACTCATGCCAGAGCACGGCTTCCCAGGAGTTGGGGGAATTCGGGCGCGAAGCGGGAGAGTTGGCCGTGATCACCCGGCCAAAGCAAACGCCGAGATAACCCGAGCCACCCGGGAGCCCGAAGGTGCGAATGGCGAAGTCTTTCTGATCCGGGAAAATCTCCACGATCGTTTTCTCGCGAAGCTGGAGCCCGTATTTTTTGGTGAGCGTGTCGTGGGCGCGCTCGAGCAGTTGGAGCACGTTCTGCCCGTAGATGTCGGCCTCGCGCGGGTCCATCTTCACGATGAAGTGCTCGCTGTTGAGCGTGCGGAAGTGGGCGATGGCTTCGCGAAGTGCCGTGAGGTTGAAGGCGACGACGTCATAGGGATCGGCCTGATGGACTTCCTCCGCGAGCTTCCACGCTTCGTCATCGTTGCCGCCGAGGCGGAGGAGATCGTTGGCGAGTTGCGCTTTGGCCGGCAGATAGGTGGCGTCCCATTTTAGCGCCTCGCGTTGCAAAGCCGCGCCCTCGGCGAAGCGGTATTTCTGCGAAAGCTTGCGACCGATGAGGTGAGGTACAGCAGGATTCTTCGGCCAGAATTTTAGCGCCTCGGCTCGCGCCGCGCTCTCTCCTTTGGTGTCCGAGCGCAGGTGCGCAATGACGACGCGGTAGGCGTGCGCCTCCGGGTGATGGGGATTGGTCTGCAGGGCCTTGGTCAGTTCTTCGTCGGCTTCCGTGTAGCGCTCGGAGTCGATGAGATGATCGGAGAGGAGCAGCCGCGCGCCGACGTGCTGGGGATTGTAAGAGAGGACTTTTTCGATGGCCGAGGCGGTTTCCTCGGGGTCACTCGGGGCGAAGGCTCGCGCAAGCCCAAACCAGATCTCGGGATCTTCGGGAAATTTTTTGGCCGCGCTCGCGAACGTCCGGGCGGCGAGGGCGTAGTCGCTTTTCGTGAGCGCGAGTTCACCGCTGGCGAGATATGTGCCGCGGAAGTCGGGCTGCGCCTTGCGCACGGGATCGAGGAAAACTTCCAGCACCTGCTTCGGATCATTGCCCACGAGGAGGGCGACGCGTGCCAGGCCGACGCGATCTTCCGGCGTGCGATAAGCCCACGAACGCATGCCGCCGAGGCGATCTAGTTCCGTGAGTTGCTTTTTCGCTTCGTCGATCGCGCCGACGCGCAGGAGTGCTTCGTAAGACGCGAGGCGCAGCCGCAGCGCGACGGGGAAACGATCCACGGCCTCATCGAGCAATTTGCGCGCATCCGGGTAGCGACCGACTTCGGCGAGCGCTTCGGCGCGGAGGAGCGGCCACTCGGGTTCGCTTTGGTCGGACTTCATGGCGGCTTCGCCCGCGGCGATTACGGACGCGTAATCACCGCGCTGAAAAAGCTTTTGCGCCTCTTCGAAGGAAACCGCCGCATTCACGACTCCTGGGAAAAAAAGGACGGCGAGACATCCCAGCATCCACCGCCAGTGACGTGCGGTGGCCACGGACGCGTGGGGGAGACGCACGGGCGAAATCATCGTTGCGCATCCTCATGCGGCCCGGCGCCGTGGCAAGCGGTTTTTGGCGCGACTTCTCGGACTACTGCTGAGCAGGACGCTGCGTTTCGCGCAACCGATCGAGAATGGTAATCTTTTGCCAAATTTTGCGCGACAGTCCGGAGGCGAGATTTTCCACTTCATCGACCCCTCGCAGCACCGTTTCGTCTTGAAAATACTGGACGTAGAGCGCGGCGACCTTGCTCAAGACCGCAAGCATTTCGCTGCAGTAATCGAGGTAGCGCTCGAGTTGGAAGGGGGTGAGCTCGGCGCGCGACGGGGAGGAACTGGTCGGCTCCCATTCGCCGGCGAAGACCTCCGGATCTTTGGTGAGCTGGTGCATGTCGATGATGTGCGCGAGCGAGCGGAGTTCGTGCAGGGCTTCGAGCGCGCGTTTGCGTTTGAGCCTCTTTTCGAGCGTGAGCAGGAAGTAGATCGCCGCCGAAAAGAGCAGCGCCTCGTTCACGCCGGCGTCGATGCCTTGCGCGAGGTCGGCGAGGCTGGAAGCGACCTCGCGGAAGCGCACGAAGCCGAAATAAAAGGTGACGACTGGCACACAGGCGAGGAGTAGCCCAAAGAAAATGGCGGCGCTGCGGATGGCGTAATTCGGTCGCGCCAGCCAGCGGGCGCGCTCGGCGGCTTCAGTCGTGATCATGACCAGCTCCGCACTCACGCGGCTCAAGCTGGAATCCGGAAACCGCTGCGTGACTCGTTGGCTGAGCACCTCGGCGGTCGCGAGGATTTTGGCGGCATCGAGTGCCCGAAGTGATGCGCTGGGTGCAGGCATGGGAGCGGATTCGCCGGTTTTCATAGGCCAGGCTCAGCCGCTCTGGCGAGAACGGCCTCGATTCACTGCGAATTTTTCGCGCCGATCATCCGGGAGTGAAGCGCGGCAAAATTTGGCGGAATTTTTTTGAATGCCCCCGCGGACCAGTCGTCACAAGCAGCATGAAAAAGCTCACCCTTCTCCTCACCCTCGCCGCCGCCCTGCTCGTCGCTCCGACCGGAGCATTTGCGAAAGACAAATGCGACAAGCGCGAAAGCGAATCCTCTAAACAAGCGCGCCTTGAAGCCGATCGCCGCGCCAATGGCTACTACACGCCGCGCTACTATTCGCGTGATCGGGACTGCGACAACGATCGCAACTCCCGCTACTATCGCGGCAGCTACGACAACCGCTATTCCTCGTCCTACCGCCCCTACTGGTCGCGTTAGTTCGGCGGGCCCGCGGGGGTCTACGCCTTCACCCGCTCGATATGCGCGCCGAGGCCGTTCAGCTTCTCGTCGATCATCTCGTAGCCGCGGTCGATGTGGTAAACGCGGTTCACTTCGGTGATTCCATCGCTGTCCAATCCGGCGAGGACGAGTGCGGCGCTGGCGCGGAGGTCTGAGGCCATGACGGGCGCGCCGCTCATGCGTTCGACGCCTTTGATAATGGCGGTTGGGCCGTTGAGCGAGATGTCGGCGCCCATGCGTTTCATCTCGGAGACGTGCATGTAACGCTGTGGGAAGATCGTCTCGGTGATGACGGAGATGCCGGGCGTCTTGGCGAAAAGCGCGCACATTTGCGCCTGCATATCGGTCGGGAAATCGGGGTAGGGGTTCGTCGTGAGTTCGATGGGCTTGCGCGCGCCGTTCGGCGTGATCGTGAGGGTGTCGCCATCGGCTTTGATCGTGAAGCCGGCCCGCGTCAGGGCGTCGATCACACTGGTGAGATGGCTCGGATCGACGCGGCGGAGTTTCACCTCCTTGCCCGCGATGGCACCGGCCACGAGGAAGGTGCCGGCTTCAATGCGATCCGGGATGACGCTGTGCTCGGCGCCGTGGAGTTCCTTCACGCCTTCGATGACGATGCGGCGGGTGCCTGCGCCTTCGATTTTCGCACCCATCTTGTTGAGGAAATTGGCGAGATCGACGACCTCGGGTTCCGCGGCGGCGCTGTCGATCACCGTGGTTCCTTCGGCGAGCACGGCAGCCATCATCACGTTGTCGGTGCCGAGGACGGTCGGGCCCTGCTTGCCGCGCAGGCTCATCGAACTGCCTTTCAATTCACCGGCAAAAACTTTCACGTTGCCGCCTTCGATGCGGTGCATCGCGCCGAGGGACTCGAAGCCCTTGAGGTGAAGATCGATCGGGCGATCGCCGATGACGCAGCCGCCCGGCAGTGAGACGGTGGCTTCTTTTTCACGACCAAGCAGCGGCCCGATGACGCAGACCGACGCGCGCATCTTCCGGACGATCTCGTAAGGCGCTTCGGTGATGATTTTCTCCGCCTGCACCGTGACGGTGCCGCTGGCCCGCTCGACGTGCGCGCCGAGGTGGGAGAGGATCTGCAGCATGTAGTGGATGTCGCTGAGATCGGGGACGTGATGGATGACGCACTGCTCCTTGGTCAGTAGCGTGGCCGCGAGGATGGGGAGTGCGGAGTTTTTCGAGCCGCTGATTTTGACGTTGCCGTTGAGGCTGTGGCCGCCGTGAACAAGAATTTTATCCATAAGTTGCGAAGAGAAATCGATCGCGGCCTTGGTAGTCGGTTTGCGGGCGGATGTCTTGAAAATTGTGCGCTGCGAGGAGGTCGCTGAGCGCGCGCGACTGGTCGTGGCCGATTTCTAGGGCGAGGCGTCCGCGGAGTTGCTCGGCGACTTGTGGGAAAAATCGGCGGAACGGATCGAGCCCATCGGGCCCGCCATCGAGCGCGGAAACCGGGTCGTGCTGGACCTCACGGGCGAGGCTGGGGAGCTCGCCGCGGGCGATGTAGGGAAGATTGGCGACGATCAGGTCGAAGGGACCGGTGACCGCGGAGAGGAGGTCGCTCTCATGGAAAATCACACGATCCGTGAGGCCGAGGCGGGTGGCGTTTTCGCGGGCGAGCGCGAGGGCATCGGGCGAGATGTCCACGGCTTCGACCTGCGCCTCGGGCCAGGCGGCGGCGAGGGTCAGCGCGATGACCCCGCTTCCCGTACCGACATCCAGCACGCGCGTGGCTTTTCCCCCGGAGAGAACGATTTCGCAGAGCTGTTCGGTTTCGGGTCGAGGGACGAGCGCGCGTTTGTCGCAGAGAAAACTGCGCCCGTGAAATTCCGCCGTGCCGAGGAGGTGCTGCAGCGGTTCGCCGGCCGCGCGACGCTTCACCAAGGCGCGGAGAGGTTCGAGTTCCGACTCACCAAGTGGGCGATCGAATTCCAGGTAAAGCTCCATGCGTTTCTTGCCGAGGACATGGGCGAGCAGGTGCTCGATATTCAGCCGCGCACTTTCCATCCCGCCCTTTTGGAAATATGCGGTCGTCGCTTGAATGACTTCGAGGACGGTCTTCATCGGGGCGCCGCTTCTAACTGTCCTGAATCACACACGCAACCCAATGATGTTGGGAATTCCGCGCGATTGGTTTCGCCGCCGGGCTCTCATTTACAGACTCCGGCTCGACGAGACGCGCGCAGGGATATCTACGGATGCGTAATGCGCAGTCGGATGAAGCGCGAGGCGGATGCGGCCGGGTTTTCGTCGCGGACGGTGATGGTTTCGATTCCGCCAGCGGTTGAGCGGGAGAGTTCGGTGGTGAAGGCTGTATTTGAGATGATCGTGGAAGCCGAGTAGCTGGAACCTCGATCCCAAGCACCAGCGGCGCTATCCGCAACCTCGACGATGTAAGTGATGTCGGTCGCGCTCACCGGGTGGCTGAAGGT